>CAZDHN010000016.1:16578-22324 GCA_964505115.1 uncultured Planctomycetaceae bacterium | reverse complement strand
ATCGTCGTCAGCGGCGACCACGGCATACCCGGCTTCCCTCGCGGCAAGTGCAATCTGTACAACTTCGGCACGGGCGTGGCCCTGGCCGCGCGTTGGGGCCAGGCCAAGGGCGGACGCGTGGTCGAGGATTTCGTCAACCTGATGGACCTGGCGCCCACCTTCCTGGAAGCCGGCGGAGTCGAGCCGCCCGACGTCATGACCGGCCGTAGCCTGATCGGCGTTTTGAAGTCGGGCCGCGGCGGACTGGTCGACCCGAAGCGGACCTGGGTCGTCACCGGACGAGAACGGCACGTGGCCGCCGCCCGCGACGGTTATCTGCCCTACCCTCAACGGGCGATCCGCGTGAAGGACTATCTGTATATCATCAACTTCAAGCCGGACCGCTGGCCGATGGGCAATCCCTACAACCTACGGGGAGCCGATGTGCCGAGCACCGAGGCGCTGACCGAGAACACCATGGTCACCTTCATGGACTTGGATTCCAGCCCCACCAAGGCTTGGCTGGTCGACCGTCGCGACAATTCGCAATGGAAGTGGCATTACGATTTGGCTTTCGGCCGACGGCCGCGCGAGGAACTTTACGATTTGAGCGTCGATCCGCACGAGGTGAAGAACCTGGCGGCCGATCCGAAGTATGCCAAGGTCCGCAAGGAACTTAACGCCAAGCTGATGGCGGAGCTGACGCGTACGGCCGATCCCCGCGTCGTCGCCGCCGACTGCCCCTACGAGAAGCCGCCGTTCACCGATCCGCCGCCCCCGCGGCCCAAGCGCAAACCGAAGAAGAAGGCCAAGTGAAGCCGCGCGAAGGGTTACGAAAGTGAGTCTTGAAACAGAGTGCTTCGTGACAGTTCCCGTTTATTGACCCCCGGAAATCCGATGCCGGACCGCGACAAGAACGCGGCGGCCCGAACCGTGATCCTTGCCAGGGGAGTTCTCTCATGCAGCGGCGCGATTTTCTGGCGCTCGAGCAGCGGCGGGAGCAAAGAGAAGAAAGCCGCGCCGGAGGGACTCATCGATCCGTACGTCCGGCTGCTGAGCTTTTGGGACGGCGACCGGCCGCTGGCCTCGCTCACCTACTACGCCTGCCATCCGTGCGCCTTGTACGGCCACGGCGGAGTGAGTTCGGAGATCATGGGCCTGGCCCGGGCAGCCCGTCAGGCCGAGCTTCCCGAGGCGGCCCACGTCCATTTCAACGGCGCCGGAGGCGACATTGCCCTGGGCAAGTACAACGACAACACGCTGGCCACTCGCGCTCGACTGGCCGAACGTCTGGCGGCTGGCATGAAGATCGCCTGGCAGACGCAGGAGAAAACGCCGCTGACGGCCGCGGACGTAAGTTGGCGGGTTCGCCCGGTCCTGTTGCCGGTGAAGAAAAGCTACAGCGAGGCCAAGCTCTTGCGGCAACTGGAGACGATGAAAGGTCCGACCAAGCCGCGGATGCATGCCGCTCGACGACTGGCCTGGCTCCGCCGTCTCGAGGCGGACTGCCACACCGATCTCGGCTGCCTGCGGATCGGCCCGGCCCGCGTGCTGCACATGCCGGGCGAATTGTTCGTGGCATACCAATTGGCCGCGCAGAAGATGCGCCCCGACAAGTTCGTCTGCATGGTCGCCAACGGCGAAGACGGCATGACGTACATCGGCACGAAGAGCGACTATCCCAAGGGCGGCTACGAAGTTGGCATGTCGCGGGTCGCGCCGGAAGTGGAAGACGTGCTGATGCCGGCGATGCGCGAGTTGTTGGACCGTTGACTCGGGAGTCTTCCTCCATGGGCAAGATACGCTCTCCACGTACACGGCGCCGTTGTGGCGGCGTAGTAGCGATATTTCTATTTGCCCTGGCCGCCGCGCACGGACGGGCGCATGCGGCCCTGGCCGACACGCTTCAGGTTGATATCGGCTATCCGGCCGGCGCCTCGAGCGCCGACGTGCAGTCGGGCTTCGAAGGGTTCGTGCCGACCGCCGTCAAAGGGAATCGCGTGGCGAGCCCGCAATCGAAGTCGTTCGGCAGTTCGCTCGGCAAGCAGGGCCGCGTTACCGTGACGATCGACGCGCCCCACGCCAAGTTCAAGGGGCTGGCGATGCGCGACCGGGGTAACTCGAAGGCCAAGCTGGGCGATCTGGCCGAGGATTTTGTGTTCAACGAAGTGCAATTGACTCTGACACTGGCCGGCCTCAAGCCGGGCATCTACGCCGTCACCACCTGGCACCACGACCCGAGCTACAGCGACGGCATGATCGACATTCGAGTGGGCTCCCGTAGCGTGGCCGGTCGCCTGGTGCAGACGACCGGCTTCGCGGTCGAGCCGGCCGCGGCAACGTTCACCGTCCGGGCCAACGGCACCGACCCGGTCGTCATCCGGATGGTTAGCGAGACGGACGACAAGCAGCGGGAGGTAGTCCTAAACGGCTTCTCGCTTGCGCCCGTGCGCATGGTCGCGGCCTTCGATCAAGACATGTCCGACCAGCCGATCACGCAGGCAACGGGCGATTCGCTGAGCAAGGATTATGCGTCCGAGATCGAGTTGATTCCGCCCACCAAGCCGGCCGACGCAGTGGCCACGTTCGAGGTGGAGCCCGGCTTCCGTGTCGAGCTGGTGGCGGCCGAGCCGCTGGTGATGGATCCGGTCTGCATGTCGTTCGATGAGCGCGGCCGGCTGTTCGTGGCCGAGATGCGCGGCTACAACCAGGGCAACAAGGTTCCCTCGGCCGAAGCTCGCAAGCTGGCACTGGAGACCGAGAAACTGGGGCGGGTGAAGCTGCTGGAGGACACCGACGGCGATGGCCGCTTCGACAAGAGTACAATTTACGTCGATGAACTGGTCTGGCCCAACGGCGTAATGGCCTACGACGGCGGCCTGTTCGTGGCCGTCGCGCCCGAGTTGCTCTACTGCAAGGACACCGACGGCGACGGCCGGGCCGACATCCGCAAGGTGATTTTCAGCGGCTTCGGCTACAGCAACTGGCAGCATCTGCCCAACAGTTTCCGCTGGGGGTTGGATAACCGCATCCACGGCGCCAGCGGCTCCGGCGGCGGCACGATCAGATTCCCGGCCCTCGCCGGTAAAAAACCAATCCAGATACGCGGCCGCGATTTCTCCTTCGACCCGCGCACGCTGGGGCTGATTCCAACCAACAGTTCCGCGCAATTCGGGCTGAGCTTCGACGACTGGGGGCGGAAATACCTTTGCAGCAACAGCGCGCACATCAAGCTGGTGATGTTCGAAGATCGCTACATCGGCCGCAATCCGTACATGGTCGCGCCCAACTCGTGCCCCTTGATCGCCGCCGAAGGGTCCTTGGCGCCCGTGTTCCGCATCAGCCCGCCCGAGCCGCACCGCGTGGTCTGGATGCGGATGCGGACCAGCGGCGTTATCAAGGGCATCATCGAGAAGGGCGGCGCGGCGACCGGTTACATCACCGCGGCCGGCGGTACCACGATCTATCGGGGCGATGCCTGGCCGGCAAAGTATCGCGGCAACTCGTTCATGGCGGAGTGCTCGGGCAACCTGATACACCGCAACGCGTTGGAGTCGAGCGGTGTCGGACAAATCGCCCGGCGGGTGGACAAAGGCCGCGAGTTCCTCGCCTCCCGCGACATCTGGTTCCGGCCCGTCAACATGCTCAACGGCCCCGACGGCAACCTCTATATCGCCGATATGTATCGCCAAGTAATCAATGAGGGCGTCGTATTGCCACCGACGCTAAGAAAATGCTTCGACCTGACCGAGGGTTGCAGTCGCGGCAGGATTTATCGCCTGGTGCCCAAGGACTTCAAGCAACCCAAGATTCCCGACCTGGGCAAGGCCGGCACGGTCGAACTCGTCGCGCTGCTTGAGCATCCCAACGCCTGGCACCATGTAACGGCCGCCCGCTTGCTCTACCAGCGCCGGGACCGCGCGGCGGTTGAACCGCTCGTGAAACTGGCCGCGAGTTCCTCCTCGCCCCTGGGGCGACTGCACGCGATGTACGCCTTGGACGGGCTGGCGGCACTTTCGGCCGAGGTGGTTCTGCCACGCCTGGCCGACGAGCATCCGCGCGTGCGTGAACATGCCGTGCGGCTGGCCGAAAGCGTGGCGGTCGACTCGCCCGTCGTCAGAAACAGGCTGTTCGCAATGGCGAGCGACGACGACATGCGGGTTCGCTATCAGTTGGCCTTCACGCTGGGCGACATCCCCGGTCCGGAAGCAACGGCCGCATTGGCACGGATCGCCGCCCGAGACGCCGCCGACCGTTGGGTCCAAGTAGCGGTGCTAAGTTCCTCACTGGGCCGCGCCGGCGAGTTGCTCAGCCGGCTGGCTTCCGATTCCAAATGGCGTGCCACCGCTAGTAGCCGGCAGTTGCTGGAAAAGCTGGCCGAACAGGCCGGGCTGCAAAAGCGAGACGATCAGGTGGCCGCCGTGCTGCAAGCGCTCGACGGCTTTGCGGGAAACGAGAAGCCGCTTGCCCATGCTGTTGTCCGCGGGTTGACGGGCGGCCTGGTCCGCTCGGGCCGATCGCTCGACGGGCATCTGGGCTCCGCCGCAAACCGGCGAGCCACCCAACTGCTGGCCGAGATGATCGCAGACTCGCAAACCCTGGCCGCCGATGCCGACGCGCCCACGGACCGTCGGCTGGAAGCGATACGTTCCCTGACACTGGCGCCGCTGGACGACGTTGTTGACGGCTTGGCCGAACTGCTCGAGAGCCGTCAGCCGCAAGTGGTGCAGATGGCCGCGATTGAAACACTCGGCCGCTTTAGCCAAGCGGACGTGGCCCAGATAATCGTCGACGCCTGGCAGGGTTTCACGCCGAAGGTGCGCGGCGCGGCGGCCGAGGCCCTGTTCGCTCGACCCGAACGGTTGGCCGTGTTGCTCGGCGCGGTCGCCGACAAGGTGATCCTGCCCTCGCAGTTGGATCCGGCCCGAATCAAGTTTCTGCTGGCCCACTCCGACAAGCGTATCCGCGGCCGGGCGTCGGAAGTGCTCGGCGACGTGGAACTCGCCCGCCGCGAGCAGGCCGTGGCCGCCTACCAGGACGTGCTCAAGATGAAAGGCGATAGCGCCGCCGGCAAGGCCGTCTTCAAGAAGGAGTGCGCGACGTGCCACAAGCTCGAAGGCGTGGGATACGATTTGGGCTTGCCGCTTGCTTCGATCAAGCAGCGTGGCCCCGACGGCATCCTTCTGAACGTGCTCGATCCGAACCGCGATCTCAACCCGCAGTACGTCAACTACGTGCTGGTGACCGACAACGGCCGCTCGATCACCGGCATGATCGCCGCCGAAACGGCAACCAGCATCACGCTCAAACGGGCCGAGGGAGAAAGCGACACCGTGCTGCGGACCAATATAGATGAACTGGTCAACACCGGCATGTCGATTATGCCCGAGGGCCTGGAGAAGCAGATCGCCAAACAAGAGATGGCCGACCTGATCGCCTACCTGATGTCGATCAAGTAGCGAAAGGTGAAGAACACCTTGACTGAGGGTCGTCTTTCACATCCGGTACTCGTTACAAACCGGTTACACTTCCAACGCCCGTCCGTCGCTAGAATACAAACACGGTTGTTTTGTATTTCTGGCACTCTTCACGAAGGAGGACGGACGATGGGTACGCTGAGAGAGAACCGAGCAAGGCCGTGTTGGGTGATAGTTCCGACCGTTCTGCTGCTGATCGGTTGCGGCTCGGTCGACGCCACGGCCAAGCAGCCGGCTACCGCCGAAGCCGGCCCGACAGTAGCGATCGAGGAAGACGGCAATCCGCACGC
>CAZDHN010000016.1:0-16568 GCA_964505115.1 uncultured Planctomycetaceae bacterium | reverse complement strand
GCCTGGAAGCCGCGAACGAGTTCGGTAGCCGTGTGCAAGAACGGGTTGGGTTTCTTCATGTGTGAGGGCAAGGTGGAGTTGCGTGACGGCTGGTGCATGGCCCGCGAGATCCGACACACCTAAGCAGTCCAGCCACCGTCCCGCAAATCGTTCCTTTCTCGACGTATCCCGTTTCTCAGGCGTTACTTGCTGCAAGTCCCGCATCTTCGGTCCGAGATTGCCATCTCGGAATTCAAAAGCCCGGAAAGCCGTGGGACGCGAGGCGGCGTGCTGCTGTCGAACGAATGTCTCGGCTTTCGCGCTATCACCGACGGCTCTTCCAACACCATGCTGCTGGGCGAGCAGTCGGGCTGGTGCTTCGACGACACGGGGAAGAAACAAAACTGCCGGAGCGACTACCATCACGCCTTTTGCATGGGCTCCACGCCGGAGGCCGACTCGGACGACCGCTGGTTCAACACCACCACCGTTCGCTACCCAATCAACCACGGGGCCTGGAATTCGACCGGTGTCGGCGAACTGTACTACGCCTGCAACCGGCCGATCCAATCGGCCCATCCGGGCGGCGCGCACATCCTGCTGGGCGACGGCTCCGTGCGGTTCCTGGCCGAAACAACCGAGCTACAAACCCTCTTCAACCTGGCCAACCGCGACGACGGCAACCCGCTGGGAGAATTCTAGCCAGGCGTAGCCTCAAACCGGTGGGTAGTTGATAGTTGATAAGGATGCCATTTAGCGGGCGGGCTTGCCCGCCGTTTGGGGGCAGTTTGTATTCATCACGCTCCGCGTGATGCAGTCTAATCCGGATTATTCATCACTTGATAGTAACCCGAAGCGTAAGCGAGGGACGGCAAACGAGTTGGTTGTCCACTCGTCACAAGTACGATGAGACAGTGTGGCACGA
Organism: uncultured Planctomycetaceae bacterium; assembly: GCA_964505115.1. Lineage (GTDB taxonomy): Bacteria > Planctomycetota > Planctomycetia > Pirellulales > Thermoguttaceae > CAZDHN01. The sequence continues at coordinate 15,664 of CAZDHN010000016.1, read as the reverse complement.
CAAGTGCCAAACCAAACGCGAGATAATCGGTCGAGCGTCCCTCGCTTACGCTTCGCACTCACGATCGTTCCGTGAACAATTCGGACTAAACGGCGTTACAACCGGAAGAGAACACAATGATCCACGACAACCGGCCGACCGCTGTCTGCTTGACCGCGGCGGCGTTAACCGTAATGCTCCTCGCCGCCGGCTGCTCGGATTCCAACGTTGGCCGCGTTGCCGGCAAGGTGACGGTCGGCGGAGAGCCGGTTAGCGAGGGCTCGGTCGTGTTCGAAGACGCCGAGGCCGGAATCTCCGTCAATGCGAGCCTTCAGGGCGACGGAAGCTATACGGCCAAAACGTTCGATAAGGCCGGCCTGCCACCGGGCACATATCGCGTGGCGGTCACGCCCCGCGCCTTCGGCGACGGCGAGCCGCCCCTGGTCGGCCAACCCGTCGCACAAACCGAGACCCCGCCCTGCCCCATCCCGGAAAAGTACCGCGCCGTGGCCACCAGCGGCCTGACCGTTACGGTCGAAGCCGGCGACAACCGGCCCTTCGATTTCGACCTCGTGCCGTAATTCAACGGTTGCCAAGTAGCATTATGCATCGACCGCACAAGTAGCACGGGCATCTTGCCTGTGCTACGGACCTTGTGAATAATCCGAGCTGAGTACAATCGGCGACGGGCCTACGACGCGGCTGGTGTGTCTTGGCTTGGATCGAAGCGGCGGTAGGCGCTGGCTAGTAGGGCGGTTGTGGTTAGGGCAAGCGTGATGGTTAGTAGCCATATGCCGGCGGTGAAGATCATTGCCTGACCGGTCCGGTCGGTGATGCTGGTCAACTGTGAGGAGAGTTGTTTTGATGCCAGCGCCCAGGCCAGCGTAACCACCAACCCGACCGCGAACAGAATCCCCTTGGCGGTGAAGTTTAGGATCGAGCGGATGAAGACGCCGATGCCTTCCTGCCCCGGTCGGTACGGGTAGAGCAGGAAGATCAGGTTCTCTAGCGAGAAGATCAGCACGTTGACCGGCACCAGCACCACCAGGGCCATGGCCAACAGGCCGGGATGGAACGGTCGCAGGGCAATCGCCATCAGCAGGACGGCCACTTGGAACAGCGTGGTAATCGAGACCGGCACGGCCAATTGCCCAAGCGTGGCGGCCATCGGGCTGATGGGCAACGACTTGAGCACGCCCAGCCGGTCCACGTCGCGGCGGAAGTCGAACTTAAGCGCGGTTGGCAGAAGCAGGAACGAGTAGAAGACCAGGCTGGCCACCAGTTCGGCGATCATGCTCAGGTTGGCTTCCTGTTTCAGCAGCGCCACGCAGGAAAGAATGGCCGGCACGATAAGCGCAACCGATACCGACGTGCGATAGTGAACCACTCCACGCATCTGCCGCCAGGCCAGACTGCCGACTCCCCACAGACGATGCGGCACGCGGACCGGTCGAGCCGAGCCGCACGGGGTCCGTCGTTCGTTCGTCGAGTTAGCCAGCAGTTCGGGGAATCGGGCCCGCTCGGCCGCCAGACGCCGACGCACGAAGTGCTCGTCCAGCCATACGACGGCTCTCATCATACCGACCACCATGGCGGCCGACGCCAGAAGGTATCCGACCAGCGACGGCGAGAAGCTGGGTGCCACGATCAAATGCCCGAACACGCGGAAGGGTAGTTCCGCGACCGTTCCGACCCAGGTCGTTCGCAGTTCGGCGAGCGCGGTTAGGAAGTGCATTACGATGCCCAGAGATTCCGGCATCGACGAGCCGGTCGCCACGCGCGGCCCGCAAAGCGCACTCACTGCCGCGCTGATTCCGCACGTCGCGGCCACGATCAACACGGCTGTCCGAAACTGCAGGAAGGCCCCTCGCGATATCCCGTAGGCGAAGATTGCGATTGCCATTCGCAGCAGGTCGACCAGCAGCAGCGCCAGCAGCATACCCAGCAGGCACGCCCACCATACTCTCAAGTCGGGCAGCATGACCAGGCAGAAGCAGGCGGCCTTGGCGACGGCCGCCATGCCCACGGCCGCCAGGCGATACATCACCAACTCGCTCCGCCGTAGTGGGGCCGCGCCGAGCATCTCCCGTTCGGCCGGGGTCCACTCGAAGGGTTCGATCGGCGTGTGGCAGGCCGTCTTCAGCAGATGCCATAGTGCGTAGGCCAGCAGTCCCAGCGGGATCCAGACCTGTAGCTTTTGCGGGTCGGCCGGCTCGCGAAACAACAGGCCCAGGGCCGCCTGTCCGACCCACGCGACGCCCAATAGCAGAGCGAGGATCGACAGCACTAGCCGACGCCACCCACGGAAACGCCGCAACGTCCGCGAGAATCGGGCGGCCACCTGATACCGCAGCAATTGCATTGTGCCGGGATGCACGCCAAGGCTGCTCATCAGCAAACCCCGTTGCAGTTGACGGCCTCAACGGTCGGGTCGTGGCCGTCGATGGCTCGGAAGAAGATCTCTTCCAGCGAGGCTTCGTCGTGCAGGTCGGGGAACGCCGCGCGCAACTGGTCGATGGTTCCAAAGAACCGCTGCCGGCCGACGTCGAGGATCAATACATGCGTGCAGATGTCTTCGACCAGGGCCAACTGGTGCGAGCTGATCACTACCGCCGCGCCCAGTTCGGCCCGTCGCGCGATCGACCGCCTTAGCACCCGAATGCTGCGTGGATCGAGGCCCGTCATGGGTTCGTCAAGCAGCACGGCTTGCGGATCGTGCAAGTAGGCACGGCAGATGGCCAACTTCTGCCGCATGCCACGCGACAGATCGGCGGCGGGCGTATGTCGTTTGAATTCCAGATCAAACTCGGCCAGCAACGATGCGATCTTGTCGGCCGGCTGGTCCGTGCCGTAGATGCTGGCCGTGAAGATCAGATGCTGCTCGACGGTCAGGTCGTGGAACAGTTGAGGATCGTCGGCCACGTAGGCCACGCGCTGCTTGACCTGAAGCGGATCGTGTTCCAGATCGAATCCCGCGATCCGCAACTGGCCACCGCTGGATGGAATGATGCCGGTCAGCGCCCGCAAGATCGTCGTCTTGCCGGCCCCGTTAGGCCCAACCAGTCCCAAGACTTGCCCCGGCTCGACCCGAAACGACAGCCCAGCCACCGCCACGGTGTTTTCGTATGCCTTGTGGAAGTCAATGACGTCAATCACCAGTTGTCTCCGCCCGTCGATGGTTCCGAATGTGCTGGCCCCTGCTGCAATGCAGTCTTCCGCCGCCAGCCGATGTACGCACTTCCACCCCAAAGCACGCACTCCGATGTATTGAAAAGATAGCTCGCGGAAACGGTTCCCGGCCAATAACTCCGTACGCGTTGGCCTGCAAGGAGTTACGGCACTCAGGAAGGCCGAGCTTCCGGCCGAAGCGTTTCGTACATGGCCACGGTCAAGTCAGGCGACAACCGGCCCTTCGATTTCGACCTCGTGCCGTGATTCAAGACTTGTCGGGCGGAGGGAGACTCCGGTGGATCATTCTGTTTGATCGCGATCTTCTCTCACGGAGACACAAAGACACGGAGATCGGCTCAGAGTTGCCCAGGTATGATTCGGGTGATACCGTAATTCGTCAAGCTGTTGTTCCGATTTCGGTCTCATGCATCTCCGTGCCTTTGTGCCTCCGTGAGATACCCCTCGCAGATCGAACGGCACGCATGACCACTGTCCGCCAGTCCCGGGCCATCGCATTCAGCTACAACCCTGTTCTGACGGTCTCCGGTTTCAATCGGGCAGTCCCGACCGCCGCCTCGGATCGCACTACGGCCGCCTGCTGGTGCCGCGATACGCTGGAAAGCAGCTCCTCGACGCCCGGCGCGGCGACCTCCGTCAGGCCGGCCAACGCCCCGGCTCGTAGCCAGATGTTCTCGCTGGAAAGCAGCCGCTGGACCTCGGCATGATCGATCCGCCGCGCCAGTCGGGCAATCGCCTTGGCCGCCGGGTAGCCATGCCCCATGCCGATCGGGCCGTGAAGGTCGGGCGGATAGTCGGCCCAGGCCAGCTCGACAAGCACCGGCAAGGCGGCCACGGTGCCACGTCGGGCAAGCGCTTCGCAGGTCCAGAAGAAGCCGACCGTCTCGTCCGACTTCCGGTAGGTCGGCAGCTTGGCGATCAGCAGGGCGTCCAACTCGGCATGACCGTCGCGGCTCAACTCCCTTAGCGCCAGGTATTGGGCGGTCGGATAGGGCGAGTCGAGAAGCCGTCGCAGCAGCGGCCCGGCCGACTCGGCGTGTCGGGCCGACACCGCGGCAACCGCCCGATCCAGCGAGTCGGTCCCGCTGATCATCATCCGCGAAGCGCCGGGTGCTTGGTTGTTCCCGTTGTTCAGGTTTCGATAGTGCTCCGGCCGCAGCCCTTCCTCGATCACGGCGAGTAGCTCCTCAAGCGTAGGCTGGGTGTCACGGGCATCTTGCCCGTGCTTCCAACCTTGCACTGGCGAGACGCCAGTGGCACCCGATTGCCGCCCCACTGGCAAGATACCAGTGGCACCCGGCCACCGCAGCCCGCGTGGCGGGTAGTGCATCTCGAAGGGCAGCGGCTTGGGCAGTCTGATTCGCGAGATGGGCACACCGGCAACGCGCTGGCGGTCCTGGATCGCGCGGAGCGACGCCCGAGCCTGGCAGCGAATGGCCGAGATCGGGTCGCTGGTGGCCAGCTTCGAGAGCAGCCCAATGCCGTCGGCCTTGCCCCGGTATCCCAGCCCCAGGGCCAGCCCGTAGCGGATGTCGCGGTAGCGGGTCTTGGGGTCGGCAAACGGCCGCAGCCGCTCGACGTCTTCAACGTGATGGGCCAGGGCCATGACCAGATAGCACTTGTCACGGAAGTTGGTGTCGGGCACGCCCTTGCCAATCGACACAATCTCCTTGAACGCATACGGCCGCAGGGCCTCGGCCGCCAGCCGCTCGGCCGTCTCGGGGCCAAATCCCCAAAGGTGCAAAAGCACCGTGCCGTCGATCCGCTCCCGCCAGTTCTCGCTGCTAAGGTATGGCCGGATCAACTCGTCGGGTGCCTCCGAGCGATCGGTCGCCAGGCAGCCCAGCAGCCACAACGCCTGCTCCGGCTCGATCCGCTCGACCAGCGGGAACCGCCGACCGTGTTCGGCAAACGGGCGTTCCAGGTTGATGCCCTTGACGATCTGGGCGTAGAGCGGGTCGTCTTCCGGCGGTGGATCGCCTCGCAGCACGGCAATCAACAGGCCGACAGCCTTGGCCCGCAAGCCCGCCTGCTCCAACAGCAGCCGAGCTAGCAGCACTCGTTGCGACTCGGGACGGGCACGATCCTCGAACCGGGGTTTCTCCAGGAAGCTGCCCGGCAGTAGGCCGATCAACAGGTGGATGTCGTCCATCCGGGAGACCGCCCGGGCGAGAATCAGGCCGCGTAGCAGGGCGTACTCCTCGGGCCGCGGACCGCGCTGTAGGTATCGCGACAGGTAGGGGCGCTTGTTGGGTACGTCGAGGCGGAGCGCTTCCCAGAGCGCTTCGACGGCCTCGGGCGTGCCGATCCGCCCCAGGCCGACGGCCGACTCGGTGGCGTGGTCCTCGTACTCGTGCCGGGCGAGCCAAGGGATCAGAAGCCGCGCCGAGGCGGCGTCCCGCGCCCAGCCGGCGGCACGGATCGCCGCCAACTCGGGCGGCTTGCCCTCCAGAGCGTACCGCTTGCCGGGCCGAGGCTCGAAACGCGGCGGCGGACCGGTTGGTACGTCCAACGCTCGGCGGACGACCAGTCGGGCCGACTCGGGCGCGGCCGGGCCCAATCGGCCGACGGCCTCGAACCAGCGGCCGGTTGGTGCGTCCGCCGCACGGCCAATCGCGCTCTTCAGCCCTTCCACGCCGCCCGAGCGGGCCAGAAGCTTCGAGTAGAACGACCGGGCCGAATCCGCGTTAGAACGCTCCGGCGGCGCGCGGGCGGCTATCACCTCCAAGGCCGACGCGGCATGAAACCGCACCTGCCAATCGGGGTCCGAGAGGGCTTCGACCAGGGCCGGTACCGACTTGACCGACCCCAGCCGCGTCAGCGCCAGCGCGGCCGCCCGACGCACGTCGACCGATTCGTCGTCCAGCAGCCCGACGATTTCCGGCTCGGTCGCCCGGCCACCGTCTTCAATCTCCATGAGCAGTTCGCACGCCCAACGCCGCAAGACCGGGTCGGGGCTGCTCAGCCAGGGGCGATACTTGGGCGCCTCGCCGATTCGGGCCTGACAGCGATACTCGTCCGGCTCGTTGCGGCGGTAGATGATGTCGGTCAGGTCGCGCTCGACCCGGACCGGCCGGTGCTCGAGCGCGGCCATGAAGCCGTCCTGAAACGTAGTCGCCGCCTCCTGCGGAGCATGGCAGCCGTTGCAGGCTTTCACCTCGCCGGGCCGGGCGCTAATGTACGACATCTCCTGCACCGTCTGCCTGGAGCCAGGCGGCAGCGAACTGACCGGGTAGTTCCAGCGGTACGGCAGACGATGCAGAGCGGCATCCAACGGTTCGAGGAACAGGGGCGTGTCGGCCGGCGCTTCGAAGTATGCCGAGCCGTCGGACAGGATGGGCACGACGCCCAGAATGCGAGTCGCCAGGCTCGTGTGGCTGGAAGTGGTTACCACCGAGTGCAGCGCTTCGACCACGCGCAGATATCGAGCGTCGCGCATCGCCCGCTCGTGCTCGGCGTTATCGGACCGCTCGGCCCGTGTAACCAGGAAGCGTGCTCGCCCGGTCACGCGAACCCGCTGGCCACCCCGGTTGGCGCCGGCACCAGCGAAGCCGGCCTTGGGGGGCAGGACGGTCGGCCGTGGACGAGCAAGCATGATTGGGCGAGCGTCGAACTCGCTGGTCGTCGGGTCGTTGTATACCAGGCGCATCTCTCGGGTTTTGGGATCGCAGATGTAGATCGCGATGTCGCGGGCGCCGGGCAGCGTGGCCGAAAGGAGCACTCGGCCGTCGGGCAAGGGATAGGGCGTGATTCGACTGCCAGTCGGCGACAGATGCACGCGATGCGTCGCCCCGCCCAACTGGAGAGACGTAGTGCCCGGGAAGATCGGCCAGAGCGCCCGAGCCGTCTCCATTCCCCGGCCGGGATCGAGTATCGAGGGGCCCATCTCCGATTGCACCAGGATCGTGCCGTCGGGCATCTGGCCGGCCTGCGTCAGCGCGAAGCCCGAGTGCCGCTCCCGGTTGAAGAACCGGTACTGCCGGATGCCGAAGAAGTGGCTCTCCTCGGTGCCGTCGGGCCGAATCGTCATCAGGTAGGTTTCGTGTTTGTCGGGCCCGGGTATGTTCAGCATGAAGGTATCCCAGATACTGAAGAGCACGCGGCCGTCGCTCAGTACGGTGGGGTCGAAGACCGTGCCCGGGTTGAAGGTCAACTGCTCGATACCCGTCCCGTCACCCCGCATGGCCCAAAGTGTTTCGGTCCGCTCCTCGTGATACTCTTCGAGGTAGCCGGTGCGGTCGCTGACGAAGACAATGCGGTCGTCCGCCAGATAGACGCCCGATACATCGTTGAACGGCCCGTCGGTCAACTGCACCAGCCCCGTGCCGTCGACGTTGATCTCATAGAGGTTGAACCAGTCCTCGCCGTCGCGGCGCATGGCGAAGAGTATCTTCGTGCCGTCGTGGGAGGGCTCCGGATCGAATACCTCGCCGTCGGTCAGATGGGTGATTCGAGTGAGTTTGCCGTCGGGCCGGGGTGGCACCAGCGTGTAGAGGTTGCTGCCCGGCCGCGTGGGCGTGGTGCTGCGTTCCAGCGGAATCTGCGTGGTGGCTCGATGGTAGATGTAGCCTTCACGCCAGTGGTTGGTTCCCGGTCGCGGGATGCCCTCCTTTTCGTGTTTGGGCCCGAAGATGTCGTCGGACACGAAGACAATGCCCGGCAGCCGCTCGCCGGCCCGGCATTCAGGCAGGTGGCCAAATGACAGAAGCCCAAACAGGATAACAAGCGTCGCGGAACTTCGCATGGGTTGGATACCGTGTAGGAAGAAGGCGAGAAACCACCCACCAGAATAGCGAGAACGGGCCCGATCTGCAAATGTCCGCGTCCGACAATCTCCCCTCTCCCTTTGGGAGAGGGGACCCACGATCAAACATTTTCCGAAACGCACCCCAATATTGTCACCGTTGCGGCGAAGTACTATTGTGCGCAAAATAGATGTGGGGAGGCTAACATCGGTATTCGTACAAACGGGGGTGAAGCGTGGTGACCTACCGGCAGGCTTTTCGACGTGGTGGATGGCTGTCGGCCTTGGCGGCGGCCATGGTGGTTGCGGGTGTCTCCGGATCGGCGCTTGCGGCGGCGGAGAAGGCCGACGACGGGCCGGTCACCGTGCGACACAAGTTCGTGCCCGGGCGGTTACTTCGCTACAACCTCAAGCTGGCGGGCCAGAGCGCCTGGACGCCCACCGTGCGGGGCGCCACCTGGGGCCAGATGGCGACCGATTTCACCTTCACCCTGCGGACGAAGACGCTCCGACCGACCGGGCTCTGCACCTTTGAACTGCTGGGCGAACGGCTGCAGAGCGCCGGCCAGACGTCAGCCGGCCGAATCGCCGTCGCCGCCACGCGAGCACAATCGCGGCTGGGCGTGGCGGGCAAGGAAGCAGTGGCGATCGGCTCCAAGAAGAGCCCGCTGCAACATCCTATGACCATGACCTTCGGTCCCAAGGGCCGGTTCAGCTTCGGCACCGGGCTGTTGCCGATAGCGATCTACATGGTGCCGCACATCGACCACCGCTTCTGGACCCTTTTGACTTTGGCGCCCGACAAGCCGATCTCACCCGGCGACCAATGGGAGGTCGAATTCACGCTGCCCCTGCCCGGCTCAAAGGGCAAGCCGCTGAAGGTCAAGGGCAAGTGGAAGGTGCTCGGCTGGGAGAAGCAGGGCAAGCGCGATCTGCTGTCGGTCGCGTTGACGGCCAAGCTCCAACTGAGGAACGCCGAGCATATCCTGCTCAACGGCGACAAAATCCACATCGCCACGGGCAGCTACGAGGCGTCGGGCAAGGTGCGGTGGGATGTCGAGTCCGGCCTGCTCTACTCGGCCACCGCCCGGCAACGCCTCCACGCCAAGTCCGACCTGCCCATCTGGCGAGTCCTGCTCGGCGAGGCCGAAAGCACGCTGACTCTGCTCGGTTCACAAGACCCGAAACCGCCACGCAAGTAGTTGCCTTGGGTGCCACTGCTGGCTTGCCCAGCAGTGCAAACCATGAAGCTAACCAGAACACTGCTGGACAAGCCAGCAGTGGCACCCGACTCACCCGCCGCGAACGTCGTATACAAAGAGATCCTCGTTGCAGCGGAGGTACATTCGGCCGCCGCAAATCACGGGGTGGGCGAGGTAGGAGTTCGAGGGCTTGCGGCCCAGATCGAACTGGCTGACGATCTCGAAGCCGTCGGACGTGACGGCCAGCAGGTACATCATGCCCCGGTGGTTGATGCAGTAGAGCATCCCGTCGGCACGGCTGATGCCGACCTTGCCCAGCGTCTTGTCCAACTTTTTCGTCTTGCCGGTGAGGAAGTCGACGCAGTAGAACTGCTTGCCGCCCATCCGGCATCCGCAGCCGAAGAGCGAATCGCCGATAAGCAGGGCCCCGCCGTGGCAGTTGTCCAGGTCCTTGCGATACCAGACGAAATTCGCCCCGCGCGCTTGTATGTCGATCTTCAACAGCGTGCCGCCGGTTGAGTGGCCGCAGGCGACGAACACGTAGCCATCCCGATAGACGGGCGTTAGCGCGTTTTGCGGCGAGGCGGGCACGAAGGGGGTCGACCAGAGCAGCTTGCCGGTCGCCACGTCGACGCCGACAAGCGACTTCTGCGTGAGCGTGAGCAACTGCCTCGCGCCGTCGTGCTTGACGATCCTGGGTGAGCAATAGGCGGCCGTGTGCTTGATTTCGGTGTTGGCCCAAACGGTCTTTCCGCTACGCTTGTCCAGCGCCACGACGCGGCCTTTCGGCCCGCCGGGCATACAAAGGACGTTGTCGCCGTCGACGATCACGTTCTCGGCGTATCCCCAAACGCCGTGCTGGCCGTCGAATCGATCCTTGAGGTCCACGGCCCAGAGCGTGCGGCCCGATCGGGCGTCGAAAGCCGCCAGGCGGCCGTGCGGACTCATCTGGTAGAGCTTGCCGTCGTTGTAGGTCGGCGTGGTCCGCGAGCCGGGACTCGACCGCAGCCAACCCTTGCCGTTTTCCGTTTTCCAGAGCGGCCGCCCGTTCATGTCGAGTGCCAGGACGAATTCCGTCTCGTCGAAATCGCCGGCCGTGAAGATCATGCCGTCGGTGATCGACACGCCCGAGTATCCCCGGCCGCAGTTCGAGTACTGCCAAACGTGCTTCGGTCCGCCCTCGGGCCACTTCTTCAATAGACCCCGGTCGGGCGAAACGTTCGTCCGACCCGGCCCATGGAACTCGGGCCACACGGCGTCTTCGGCCGGTTGGACGGTTTGACTGACTTCGCTAGCCTTGCCGCCTTCGCTGACTTCATCTCCTCGCAACAGGGGAAAGACAACCGCCAACACAACCAGCGCCGACACCGCGACGCTGGTGGTAAGTCGTTTGACCTTCATCGATATCTCCACCGTGGGTTGTGTTTCTCGTCGTCGCGAGAATGAATGCGGACATTCGCCCACATCCTAGCCCACGCGAAGCCACGACGCAATTCAAGGGGACGCCGGGAAGGATCCAGGCTCCAACACACGGGTGCGACTTACCTCGGGCCGACGAAACGTTTCCGCGGCCTCCAGCAAAGGGGTGCTAGTTGCCTTATCCAACGGAACGCTTTCGCCAGGCGGGCTCTCGGCAAATCTTTCCAAGAGTCTGCAAGTGGACAATCACCTCGTCGGCCAGCGCCTCGGCCGATTTGGTGCCGGCGTCGAGCACTATCTCCGGGTTTTCAGGCGCCTCGTAGGGATCGTCGATGCCGGTGAAGCCTTTGATTTCGCCCGCCCGAGCCTTCTTGTACATGCCCTTGGGGTCCCGTGCCTCGCAGACTGCCAGGGACGCATCAACGAAGATTTCGATGAAATCACCCTCCTCGTTCATCGCCCTGGCTCTGTCACGGTCCACGCGATAGGGGCTGATGAAGGCGGTGAGCGCAATTGTGCCGGCGTCGCAGAAGAGTTTGGCCACCGTACCGATCCGGCGGATGTTTTCCTCGCGATCCTGGGCCGAGAATCCCAGGCCGAACCGTCGAGCGAACTCTTCCCCATGCTGGTCCTTGAGCATGGCCGGCCCGGCGTTCAGGCCGTGGCGGACGTTGTCGCCGTCGAGCACGAAGCCGTGGATGCCCATGGCGTGGAGTTTATGGTCGACCAGGTTGGCAACGGTGCTCTTGCCCGATGCGCTCAGCCCGGTGAACCAAACGACACAGCCACCGTGACTGTTGAGTTGCTCCCGCTCCTCTCGGGAAACGGCGTGTTGGTGCCAGTAGACTTCAATTGCGGAGGGATCTGTCATTGGTTCCTCTTCATGGTTAAGTGTTCACGTGGAAAAAGGGGACAGGCACCTCGCGGTACGGTTCTTCCCGCACTTCCAGCCGATATCTGCTCGGAGCCAGTCCCCATTTTCCACTGACCGCCTACAGTTTGAGGTGGTTACCAGAGAAGCTTCACAAACATAAGTATTCCTAGCAGGCAGGTTACGACCCCCACGCTGTACCGCATGACCGCCTCGGGCAGTTGTCGAACCGTCAAGGTGGCCATGGGCACCGACAAGACGGCTCCGGCGGTCAGCGGAACTGCCAGTGCGAAATCAAATCCCCCGTGGATCACCAGATAGGCCGCCACCCCGACAATGCAGGTGAACGCCTCGGCCAGGCATGTGATGGCAACGGCGCTCTTGGCCGAGACGCCGGAGACGACCTGGCCGGCCGTGACCAACGGGCCGTAGCCGCCGCCGCTGAGTCCCTTGTTGAAGGCGGCCACCGCGCCGATGGCAATAACGTGTCCGCGCCGGTATCGAAGCCGACGCCGAACCGTCGCCAACGTCGCCACGCCGACCGACATGATAATGACCGCGATGATCGCCGTGAGCCAGAACTTGGAAAGACCCAGAGCGAGCGTGACGCCGGCAATGGCCCCCGCCACGCTGAGCGTTGACAGCAACACGGCCGTGCTTCGGGCCTTGTGGTCGCGGAGGAAATCGACATTTCCGTCACGATGGTGCATCAAGCCGGCAGTCAGCCCGGTAACAAACTCACTGAACAGGACGCAGGGCACGATTTGCAGCGGTTCAAATCCGGCCAACAGCAACAGCGGGGTGAGCGTGGTGCCGTATCCCATGCCCAGGCTGGAATCGATGTATTCGCAGAACATCGCCGTCAGAAAAATCGCCAAGAGCACGCCGTGCCCCAAGCCCGTCAGGTCGGGCACCAGGCGCCAGTCGGGCAGCGCGGCCTGAATCCCCAGCATCAGCACGATGCCCAGCACGACCGCCGCCCAGATGCGAATGCGTTTCTTTCGCGACTCCGCCGCGCGGGTCACCTTGCCGATCACCGTGGATTCAGGCACTCCGATTCTCCTTTTTGCTTCCCGCTGCCCGTGGCCCATCCGCCGGGACGGACGGGCCGGTGGGACGAACATCGACACAGCAACATCGACACAGCAACATCGACACAGCAACATCGACACAGCGCCGACCCGGTTGCTCCCTCCAAATGGGTGCAGGAACAGGTTTGCGGAAACTCGATGCTTCGTCGACATCGTGGTAGCTGAATTCGCAAGAATTCAGACGGATTCCCGCTCACCGGCTGAATTCTTGCGAATCCAGCTACAAACGTGTTCCTACGCTCCCTCTCAAAGCAAACTTCATGCCGGTAGCTGTCTACTCAGCCGCCGCCACCGTGTGGGCGGGGAAACGTGGCAATCTAGGCATATAGAGGTGAGTTTACCGGCCAAATGCCACCACCCTTGCCAAAATCCGCTGGCCATGGACATACATTCCGTGATATATACTGGACACCATCCGCCACATATGATAGTATTACTGTCTAAAGGCACGGGGTGTACTCATGGAACAATTTCAGACCGTACTCTTAAGCGTCTGGCAAGAGGCCTGCCGGCACATCGAGATCGGCGAGTCGACCGAGACAATCTCGGCAATTCTGGCTCGACACATGCCGCTGGGGCAAATTTTCGTGCGGCGGATCGATTCTCGGCACGGCTGCCTGGAAACCGTGGCCCTGGGATTGGCGGCCTCGGAACACTCGCAACCCGATGCACGCACGGAGTGTTCACCTTCCCAATTGAAGAAGCTGCTGGCGTGGTGTGGGCGAGGCGAGGTCACCAAACGCGATAGTCAAACATCGCCCAGTGTCGAGTTGGAGCCCGGCGGCGAGCTGGCGACGATCGTGCCTGCCGGAACCGAGGGTGGCGTGCTGGCCGGACCGCTCGGGGTTCGAGACGAGCACTTCGGTGTCTTGGTGTTGGTCGCCCCGCCCAAGCGGACGTTCAATGCCAAACACATAAGCTTGATGCGGGTGCTACTGGAACCGTTCTCGGTAGCGTTGGACAACGATCGGCGACTTCGGGAGATGAAGGCCTTTCGAGAGGCCGCCGAAGCGGAGACCCGTTTGCTGCTTACGCGCCTTGGTCGCAAGAAGCTGGGGGATACGATTGTTGGTGCCGACTCGGGATTGCGCGCGGTTATGGAGCGGGCGGAACTGGTCGCGCGGTCGGACGCGCCGGTCCTGATCTTCGGAGAGACCGGTACCGGAAAGGAGCTGCTTGCCCGAACCGTTCACGCTCGGTCGGCCCGATCCGCCGGGCCAATCATGCGAGTGAATTGCGGCGCGATTCCACCCGAGCTGATCGACTCCGAACTGTTCGGCCACGAGAAGGGTGCCTTCACCGGCGCGGTCGAGACTCGCAAAGGTTGGTTCGAGCGCGCTGACGGCGGCACGTTGTTCCTGGACGAGATCGGCGACCTCCCGCATGCCGCACAAGTCCGCCTACTCCGGATCTTGCAGGACGGCTGGCTGGAGCGAGTGGGAAGCCAGCATCCCTTTAGCGTCGACGTGCGGATCGTGGCGGCCACGCACCGGGACTTGGCCGGCATGGTGGCCGAGGGGAAGTTCCGACAAGACCTCTGGTATCGGCTTGCCGTTTTCCCGATCGTCCTGCCACCGCTGCGCGAACGGCATGAAGACATCCCGGAACTCGCCCGACACTTCGCCGAGCGGGCCGCCACGCGGTTCGGTCTGCCGCTGGTAATGCCCTCGCAAGACGGTATCGACCTGCTCGCGTCCTACCCTTGGCCGGGCAACGTGCGAGAGTTGGCGGCTGTGATCGATCGAGCCGCCATTCTGGGCAACGGCGCGCGATTGGAGATCGGCAAGGCTCTCGGAGTCGATGCGGGTTGGCCGGCTTCACCGGTCGCCGGGGACGGACCAAAACCGCCACGGACGTCCGCCGAACCCGCGATAGTAGCTCTTGACGCTGCGATGAAGCAGCACATCGAAGCAGCATTGGCCGCAACAAGAGGACGCGTTGAGGGTCCTTACGGCGCAGCGCTCCTGCTGGATATCAACCCACACACTCTGCGCGCCAAGATGCGCAAGCTGGGGATCGATTGGAAGCGATTCCGGAGCAAAGGCCCATCGTGACCCTCAATACTCATGGTCCACAATTCGGCTCTTCCGTTTTTAGGTGCAAAACGCTAGAAACGCGGCGGTGTGCCACTGCTTGCCCGGAGAAAACAAGCTATTTGAGTTGGGCAGGCACTGCTTGCGGTCTTTCCGAATTAGACAGGTGTCCGACAAGCAGTGCCTTGATGCAAGTTCAACGCTCACGGGAAGTTTCGCAAGCAGTGGCACACTGGCCGCTTTCCAGGAGTTTGCACCCAGAAACGGAAGAGCCCACAATTCGAGGCAAACGGCAACAGTCGTGGAATGTGTTCTTCTTGACCGCCGGTTCACCAGCCTTCAATTCTTCACAACGCGCCACGGCAAAAGCGCAGAGGAGCAATGAAAGCTTTGTCGTGATTCTCATTTGTGTGTATCCTTTTGATTATCCACGGCCCGTCTTTACCAACGGGGGCAAGCGGCCGGCCAGGCCGACATGGTTGTTCTTGACAATCATCAGGCCGTCGATGCCCTCGATTTGGGCGATTCGTTCCAGGGCCGCGTCGACCTCGTCGACCTTCTTGACGAGGTTGGCGGCCAAGGTGGCGGCGGCGTCGGCCAAGGCGGCGTCTTTGGCCACGACGGTTGCCAGATCGCACTGGCCCCGGCTCATCGAGTGACCCATCGTGCCCGACGATGAACAGATGGCGATCGGCGTATCGTCCGGTTCGAGCGAGAAAGCCAGTTGATCGGCCAGCTCGCATGTGCCCGTGTGGGAGCCGATGATTACCGGTTCCGTGGCCTTCAGATAGATATCTCCCCCGTTCTCGACGATTGCCTCCGTTGCTCCGGCGCGCAAACCGGCCTCGGCCGCCAATTGGGCCATGGCGCCGGCGACCGCGGCCATGGGGCCGACGCCTACCAGTCGAGCCGCTCGGGCCATCCGTTGGGCAATTTCGGGCGCGTCGGGCAGCAGCCGAATCGGTTCCAGAGCACTGCCAAATTCGGGATGAAGGCCGATGTAGTCGGCCAGGATACGTCGCTGCCGCGCGAGTTCTTCGGTAACAGCGTCGAACCGCTCGCAGCAGACTCGCAGCACGGCCTCGCGATGCGTGAAAGTCCGGTATTTGCGATTGCGGGTCACGGCTGAAGTGAGG
>CAZDHN010000015.1:0-22339 GCA_964505115.1 uncultured Planctomycetaceae bacterium | reverse complement strand
CACTTCCTCGTAGGCGGCAACGATCTTGTTGCGGACCTGGATCATCATGCGGAAGGCGATGTCGGCCTTCTGCACGGCGGTCAACACTTCGGCCGGCGTAACGTCCTCGCCGGTTGCCAGTTGTTCGACGGCCCGGTTGGCGTCCTGCTGCATCGTGTTCACTTCCCGAATCGAATCGAGCAGCACGTCCTTGAAAGGCTTGCCGCCGCCGTCAGCCTCCTGGAGGCTGGGCATCTTGGGAAATGCGGCCCCTTGCGTCGAAATGTTGTTGATCGAGTTTATCACGCTACGATCCTCAGTGACTGGTTGAGCAGGTCTTTCGAGATTTCCATGGTACCCAAGTTGGCTTCATACGCCCGGGCTGCTTCCAGGGCGTCGGTGAACTGGGTTGTCATGCTGATGTTTGGGTAGGCGACGTAGCCTTGCTTCGGCCCTTCCTTGATGGCGTCGGGATGGCCCGGCATGTACTTCAAAAGCGGCTCGACTTGGGCCGTCTCGACTTTCTCCACCCTAACGCCCGCCGCGCCATGGGCGCCAATGCCCTCGTCCGACTGGAAAACGGCAAAACGGGGCTTGTACGGTTCGGCTTCGCCTTTAGCGTTATGCGTGGTTGTCAGGTTGGCAATGTTGCCCGAAATCGCGTTCATGCGAATCCGCTGCGCAATCAGGCCGCTGGTGGCAATTTCCATCGAGGGGAACATAATCGGTTCTCCACTACTCGCTTAGTTCATTTGCTCGGCTTGTGAGGAAGGAGGGATTGGGGATTAGGGATTAGGGATTGGAGTCACACTTTCCACATCAACTCTAATCCCTAATCCCTAATCCCATTTCCACCATTTAGACGCGTCCGCTAATTGCCGTCTCCAATAGACGGAACTGGTTCGTCATGATCGACAAGGCCATGTTGTGCCGTATCTGGTTCTTAACCATTTCAGTTACCTGTTGCTCGACCCCAACGTCGTTCTTGTCGTGGTGCAGTATGCTTGTCGGGTTCTTGGCCACGTCGGCCAAACGCTCTTGCGGCTCCGCTACCGGCTCGCCGGGCGATTGGTGCGTCTTGGGCCGGCGTTCGGCCTCGATCGCCTCTTTCAGTCGGGTTTGAAAATCTTCGACCGACAGGTCCCGAGTCTTGTAACCCGGCGTGTCCATGTTGGCGATATTGCCGGCCAGCACGGTGTGTCGGGCCTGGGCGAAATTGACAACCTGCTCCAGGACCGGAATCGTCGTCTGATTGAAAATGCCTTCGTACATGGCGTCATCCACAAATTGCCTTAGCCGCACTGCGCCGTCGCCCGGTACGTCCCAAGCAAGCGGCGTGCCAGGGGCGACCCGTCGGGGCCGGCGACCTCAATAAAGACCTTTTTCCTTGAGCTAAGTCATGTCTGCAACTACACTTACCTTCACGCCACACCAATCACCCGACTATCCGCCGCCGGTATTCATCCGATCGCAATCGGCAGTTTTCGCAAGTTCGAATCGGCGGAAACTGCCGGAACCTGGTGGTCTGTCCAGGTTGATCTTACTGGTAGCTGAACTTGCAAAAGTTCAGATTAGCGTCAGTCGGGCTGAATTCTTGCGAATCCAGCTACCAGTAAACTCAAAGTGGACAGACCACTAGTGTCACGGGATCCCAGTGGCTCGTTAGCCTGCTTTGGAGAACCTCTTTTCACGCGGTGCGTAGCCGTACTGCCGCAGCTTGCCGGAGAGGGTGCGAATGCCTATCCCCAGTGCCTCGGCCGTCTTCGCTCGGTGTCCGTCGAACCGTTTTAGGGTCGACTCGATTAGTTTGCGTTCCATCTCTTGCAGACTTAGCCCAAACGGCACGGTTTCGGCCTCGTCTGGCGTGCTTTGTTCGCTTGTTTTCGGTTCGGCGATTAGCCAGCGTCGTAGCTGGTCGGCAGTGAATCGCGCGCCGATCCCCAGCACGCTCGCCCGGGTGACAATATTCTCCAACTCGCGAATGTTTCCCGGCCAGCTGCAATTCATCAACAGGTCTCGGGCGCCTGCGTCGATCGTGCCCGGCTCGCGTCCGAGTCGTTTTGCGCACCGCTGGAGAAAGAAATCGACGAGTTCGGGAATGTCTTCGCGTCGCTGGCGGAGTGGTGGCACGTGGATCGGCACGACGGCCAGCCGGTAGTAAAGGTCCTCGCGGAAACGTCCCTCGGCAACCTCGATCTGGAGGTCGCGATTCGTGGTGGCCAGCACCCGAACGTCGGCCTTGATTGTCTGGCTGGAGCCCACCCGCTCGAAGGTTTTCTCCTGCAACACGCGAAGCAGCTTGGCTTGTAGCGGCAAATCGATTTCGGTGACCTCGTCCAGGAGGATGGTACCACCGGCGGCCAATTCAAAGCGGCCGGTTCGCGGCGAGTCGGCGCCGGTGAAAGCGCCCCGCTCGTGCCCGAACAGTTCGCTCTCCATCAGGTGAGCGGAGAGGACGGGGCAGTTGAGGCTGACCAGCGGGCCGGTCGCCCGATTGCTGGCGGCGTGTATTGCGTCGGCGACGAGTTCTTTTCCGGTCCCGCTTTCGCCGGTGATGAGCACGGTTTCGGGCGTGGGCGCGATTCGCTTGATGTCGCTACGTAGCGATTCCATTCGCTCGCTGGATCCCACCATCACGCGCGGCTCGAAGCGGCCGCCCGGCCGGGCGCTGTTTTGCTCCACGGCCAGTAGCCGACCGTGCTTAACGGCCTGTGCGACCAGGCCTTCGAGTTGGTCGGCGTCGAACGGTTTTTCGATGTAGTCGAAGGCTCCGTGTCGCATCGCCTCGACTGCCGTGGCCACGGTGGCGTGCGCCGTAACCATAACCACCTGCGCCCCGTAACGGCGTTGTTCCAATTGTATAATGAACTCGACGCCGTTCATGCCGGGCATTTTCAGGTCGGTAACGATGCAATCGTAGCTCTTCTTGCGAACGACTTCCAAGGCGTCGACGGCGCTGGGGCAACAGTCGACCCGGTAGCCCGACTGCTGCAAAACATCGGCCATCGACTCGCGAGCCTGGCGGTGATCGTCGACGACCAGCACGCGATCTGAATCGTTCGAGTTGGAGATCATGCGGCGCCCTCCATTTGCATTTGCATCTGCATTTGCATTTGTTCGCGCGGAATGCAGATCGTGAAAGCGGCACCGCCTTCCGGACAATTGGCGGCGATTACTTGCCCGCGATGCGCCTCGGCTATCCGGCAGACGATGGCCAGTCCCAAGCCGGCGCTGCCGCCCTTGGTGGTGAAGAACGGCTCGAACGCCCGACATTGCGCGTCGTTCGGCAGGCCGGGGCCCGTATCGGCAATCTCCAACTCGACACCCTGGGGGCCGGCAACCGCGATTACGCTAAGCGTGCCGCCGCCGGGCATGGAGTCCAGAGCGTTGAGCGAGAGGTTCAGCACGGCCCGGCCAAGCATGTTGCGATCGGCCGAAATCAGGCAATTGCCGGGCACGTCGACAACCATCTTGACCGCTTGCGAGACCAGCCTCGGCGCAACCGACATCTTGATATCCTCGACCAGTTTCTTCAGTGGGAACGTCTGTATATGCGGCTCGCGATCGGAAGTGAAATGCAGGAGGTCCTTAATTGTGGCGTCCAGCGCCGTGAAGCCGGCTTCGAGTTTGTCGAGCAACTCCACGTTGCGCGGACCGTCGGAAATCCGCCGCAAGAGGCTCAAGTAAAGCGTGACGGGAACCAGCTTATTGCCCACCTCGTGGGCAATGTGGGCAGCCATTTGCCCCAGGTCGGCCAGACGGTTCTTTCGGGCCAAATCGCGGTTTTTGATCTCTAGCTCGTCGGTCAAGCGACGCACCTCCGCGCGCAGCGCCTCGTGCGTCTGCTCCAACCGCAACGTGGCGGAATGCCACGCGGTGAGCACCGTTTCAAGATCGGCGCCGGGCTCCGGCGACAACTCATCGGCTCTAGCGGCTGCTTCGACCATGACGGCCTCCCTGGGGATGTCGGGGACTTGAATTGACTCAGTCCGCGGTAGTTAATGCAAGTGGTCCAGTGTTTCTGTGTTAGGTTCACGGCGGACAAGTCCGCCGGCTAAACTGTCGCCTTTCGCTCCGCGAAAGCCGCGTTCTTTCGCGGAGCGAAAGGCGACAGTTATGCTTAACCCTCCGAATGTATGTCCAGTTGGCCGGCCCTCGGTTGTTGCCGGGTCGTGTACGCGCCTCGGGCGCGGCCGGCGGCGTGGGCTCCGTGCAGATGGGTTGCCGTGACGTCGCGATGCCGTAGCAACTCCGTCTCGGCCTGTTTCTCCCCTGCCAATATGCTCGCCAGCAGTCTCTCGCAACCGGCCTGTTGCTCGGCGCACTTCTCTCGCTCCGCCGCCGTACGCCAGACTCGCGAGTCGGGCGCCTGATCGCGGAACGGGTCCAGCGCGCCTTCTACTCGCTGCAACTCCAGCAGGAACGATTGCTTGGCCGTCAAGACATCCAGCAACTCGGTCATTTGGTCGCCGGCAATCAGTTCCAGTTGCCGTTGACCCATCCGATGCAAACGCAGCAGGCAGGTGTGCTTGCGCTCAATCAACGCGGCCAGTTGTTCGGTGTCAGGTGCTGCCATGGGCTTGATGCTTGGCTTCTGTTACGGAAAGTCGGATAGCGAACGCAACGCCGAAGCGCTCTCCTCACAAGCTACTGAGTTGGTTGAGCAGATCGCTCCATTGTTCCCTCGTGTAGTTGGTCGATTGCTCGAAGGGAATCTCGCTCTTCATGCGAGCCAGAACCACCTGGGCTTGCGCCAGGGTGCTCCGGGCTTTCAGCGGATCGTCGAGATGCCGGTATGCGTTGGCAATCTGGACGTAGGCCTCCAGCACTCCCGGGTCCATCTGGTAGCGGTTGGTGGCGGTCGAATAGGCCTTGATCGACTCCTCGTAGCGTTCCAACTCGAACAGTACGTCGCCGATGGCGAAGTAGCAGTTCTTCAAGGTGGCCTTCTCCAGCGTGCTTGGCTCGACCTCCGTCATCCGCTCGTTGAGTTCTTTCTTGACTAGCTCGTACTGCACTAGCGCGGCGGTCAGCCCGCTCTTGATCTGCTTGGTCTTAACCAATCGCGTGCTTTCCACCGAATCGTTTTTGAGTTCTTCCCTCGCGACCTTGGCGCCGCGGCGGTGGGAGAGCGCGATTAGATACCGGCCGTTCAATGTCTGCCGGCTGTCGGGATACCGTTTGACAGCTTCCTCGAGGCGGCTAATAGCCTGCTCATGGCGACCCCCGGCCTGCAGCAGGTATCCCAGCGCGAAGAGCGAGTCACGCCATTCCTTGCTCGCCGGCGTGAGCAAATCGCCGTCGAGGTTATCCAGCAGTAGTTTCTCGGCTTTGTCGAATTCGTTCTCTTCCAGGTAGGCCCCGCTTGCCAGCAAGCGGGCGCGATACGCGGCGGCGTCGCGCGGATGGAATTCGACGCACTCGCGAAACGCCGCTAATGCATCGTCGATTCGCTCCAGGGCCAGAAACGCTTCACCCAAGTTGACCAGCGCCTGCGGATGCCGCCGTCGCGATTCATCCCCCAAGTATGTCTTGAGCACCTTGACCGCGCTCCGGAAACCCTGCCCGGCCATATAGCACTGCGCGCTATCCCAGAGGTCGTCGGGATAGTGCCGGGTGATAATTCGGCTTCTGGCAATCCGCTCGTATAGTCGACCGGCCTGCCGCAATTGCAGCCGGCCCTTGTTGCGCGCCGCCGCGGCCTTCTTGGGCGGCAGAGTCTCGGCACCCGACAACATCTCCTCGCCCCACTCGCGGTACGCCCGACCCGTCAACTGCATTGTGCGAACGCGAGAAAACAGCGGATGGAAAAGTCGCGAAAGCCGCAGGCAGGTCTCATATCGTTGTTTCTCGCGGAGGTACTCGTACGCCTTGAGCATGCGAGCACGCAACTCGTCGAGAGTGACCCAGGGGTTGCTGAAGTTCATCGGGTCGAAAATCGTGCCAAGCACGCGCTGGTAAGCCGCCAGGGCATTGCTGTCGCGGCCCGACCAGAGCAGGAGTTCCGCCTCTTCCAAGTCGGCCGCCACCGTCTCCGGAGTGTCGGAAAACAGCATTCGCATACGCGAGAACTCTTCCAGCGAAGAGCGCCGGTCGCCCATCTCCAGGAAACAGATGCCGATAAGGTACATCGCCTTTCGGGTAGCCTGATTGTCGAGCGTATCGTATCCCCGTGCCTTGCGAAGGACTTTGACGGCCGCTTGATATTTCTGCCTTGCCGCTCGCCGGTTCTCGTCGCTCGGCTCGGCGGCGTTCTTATCGGATGCCTTGCCCAGTTGGCGGGCTTCATGGATCAACACGCGGCCCTCCAGGATGATCGCCGCGCTTCGGTTCTTGGACTCCGGCCGGATCGTGGACAGCGCGGCCAGGCACTCCCGGGTGTTGCCGTTGCGAAACAGTATCTCGGCCCGCTGAAGCAACCCCTCGTCGCGCAGCCGGGCCGGAAGCTTGCTGTTGGCCAAGTGACGCGAGTTGTACTGGAGCGCTTCTTCGAGCTTCGGATTCGCATCGTTAAGGCACGCCCCGGCAAGCAGGTAGAAAAGCTCGCTCTTCCCGTCGCCAGGTTTATCTGCCTTAAGCGCCAGCCGCAGTATTTGGCGACTGGCCGGAATTTGGCCGCTTCGGTAAAGACTCTTGCCGAGAAGAAGCAGCCCTTCAACTTCACGCTCCGGCGGAAAGCCGAGATCGCGTGCTTCTTCGAGGTAGCGGGAAGCCAGCAGGTAGAGGTCGCTCTTCTCTCTGCTCCAGATGTCGTCGGCCTCGTAACAGGCGGCGGCCCCCAGCACAAAAGCCGGGCCGCCCAACGCCTGCTGGGAAAGCGACTCGGCCAACTCACGGGCTTCGACGTAGTTGCCGCCATCCAATGCTTCCAAAGCCAATTCCATCGTCGCCTGGCGAAAAAACGTATTGCGCGAATTACCTAGTATCAGCCAGGCGCCCGTCGCCGAGGCAATCGAAACCAGACAGGCCAGGGCCAGTAGTCCGGCCTTTAGCCGGTTGCTTGCGATCCAATCCCGCGCGGCACGTATCGACAACGCCAGCCGTACGAGGAGTGCGGGCGCGGCCTGCTCGGATTGTCTATCCTTGGAATCTTCCACTGAAATACGCAATCTTTGTTGAAGCGCTCAACTGCCGTGCCAGCCATTGCCGGGCCACGAATTGCCCGAACCAAGCTTCACGAGCCGGCACCGATAAATGGATAAGCCGAGGAAAAGGTGGGCAGCTTGTACTCGAAAGGCCAATCGGATGTCAATGCTCATTTGCACGACGGCCGAGAGACCAGGCAAGAGAGGAAAGATAGGCGGCAAGCCATCTATAAAGCCGCGACCGTTGGTCGCGCTTGAACAAGACCCCCCGCCGCCACCTCAGGCGTCGGAAGAGTGCGACCAGGAGTTGTCCGATTCCGAAGAGGATTCGGAGGGAGCGGTAATCTGCTCGATTATCCAACGGTCCAGGTCGCAGAACATTTGCGGCGAAAGCTCCTGGCCACAGGGATACTGCCGCAAGGTAATCGATATGCCGGCCGTGTGGAACAATCGCAGGTCGTCGCAGACCGATTCCGGGGGGTACTCGCCGCTATCGCGACCGCCGGCCAGCAAGACGGGCAGTCGCCGGGCTTCGATCAGGTTGCCGAAAGCGTTCCGGCCCGCGGGAAAACGACCGCAAAACGAAAGCACGCCGGCAAATCGCTCCGGATTATTCAATGCCACCCGAAGCGCCATCGTGCCACCGCAGTCGAACCCGGCCAAGAAAATCCGGGCTGCGTCGATGTTAAATCTCTGCCGTGTTGCTTCCAGGCAGGTGAAGATACGCTGTTCGGCCTGCTGCACGCCCTGGTCCGTCTGCTGCCACTGATAGCAATCGCCCTCGCCCACACTCGGCAACGGGGCAAGAAAACCGCGCGGAGCCACGGCAACATAGTTCCGCATGCTGACCAACGGCATAATCCGCATTAACTGCCGCTCGTTATCGCCGGGACCGTGAAGCCATAAGATCAACGGATAGCCGTACTTGGGCTCGTAGTGCAACGGCGCGAAGAAGGCATGGGGAAAATCACATGACCGGCTAGCCGATCGTGCGGAAAAAGACGCCGAATC
Organism: uncultured Planctomycetaceae bacterium; assembly: GCA_964505115.1. Lineage (GTDB taxonomy): Bacteria > Planctomycetota > Planctomycetia > Pirellulales > Thermoguttaceae > CAZDHN01. The sequence goes on along the minus strand of CAZDHN010000015.1, from coordinate 14,264 downwards.
GGCGTCGAAGATGGGTTTGCTGATAATCTCTTGCTGCAGCGCGGGTCGCCGTGTGGTACGGTCCATGGCTGTATGATTTCCGGTTGTCGCAGGATGATATCATATGACGGGGAATGAATCCGAACGGATAGCGACACTCCCGACGGGCAATAGAACAGTCAAACCTTACTCGTCCGCCGACCGCTTGTCAAGCTCGACACCGTCGATCGACAAGAAACGCGACGGCGGACCAGTGAATCCGGGTGGTGTGCGTAGGATGTGGCCGGGCGATCTTGCACGGTTGTGTTTTTGGTTGTTTTATTGCCCCTCGCATAGCCAATGACCGAGGGCGAAGCCCGGTTCCCTGGCGGAACCCCCTTGAGCCGCGCATTGACTATGCAAAGATCAATAGCGGCCGCGCCCTGCCCGGCGCGATTACACAATAGCCGACAGCGGAAGCTGGCGGTTGCCCAAATTACAGTTTGGGGTGGAAAGTGTGATCGAGCCGCCACGCAACCGCCGGCTTCCGCCGGCTATTGCGGTCAAAGTGGCATTACGGTGGCGATGCCTCGTCAAAGCTATTTCGTCAAACGCGACATCGTCTCGATGAGTGCCTTGCCGGCGTCGACGCTCTTCTGAAAGTTGGCCCGTTCGGTGTCGGATAGTTTCACCTCGACGATTCGTTCGACACCCCCGGCTCCCAGCACGACGGGCACGCCCACATAGTAGCCACCCACGCCGTACTGGCTGTCGCAGTAGGCGGAGCAGGGGATAATCCGCTTCTTGTCGCGCACTATCGCCTCGACCATTTGCGTGACCGCCGCGCCCGGCGCGCAGTACGCACCGCCCGTCTTCAACAGGCCGACGATCTCGGCCCCGCCGTTTCGAGTGCGCTGGACGATCTCTTCCATCCGCTCGGGCCCGATCAACTGGCTGGCCGGTATGCCGCCGACCGACGCGCAACTCGGCAGCGGCACCATCGTATCGCCGTGTCCGCCAAGCAGCATGGCCGAAACGTCTTCCACGCTAACATCCAGTTCCATTGCCAGGAAGGTACGGAATCGGGCCGTGTCGAGCACGCCGGCCTGACCCATCACGCGCTGGTGTGGGAATCCGCTAACTTGCTGAACCCGTTGCGTCATCGCGTCGAGCGGGTTGCTGACCACAATCACGACCGCTTGTGGGCTGGTCTGCTTGATCTCTTCGGCTACCGAGCCGGCAATTTTGGCGTTGGTTTCCAGCAGATCGTCGCGGCTCATGCCCGGCTTGCGCGGCAACCCGGCCGTTATGACCACCACGTCGCTGTCGGCCGTATCTTCATAGTCGTGGGTGCCGATCACTCGGGCGTCGAACCCGACGATCGGCGACGCCTCCATCAAATCGAGCGCCTTGCCTTGCGGCAGGCCGTCGGTTTGCGGGATATCCAGCAGCACGATATCTCCAAGTTCGGCTGCCGCGCACCATTGGGCCGTGGTGGCTCCAACGTTTCCGGCCCCGACGATTGTGATCTTAGCACGTTTCATGTGAATTTCCTTGGTTTGCCAGTATTTATTGACCCTTGCATAGCCAATGATCGAGGGCGAAGCCCGGTTCCCCGGCGGAACCCCCTTGATCCGCGCATTGGCTATGCAAAGATCAATAGAGTTGCCGGGTGCCACTGCTGGCTTGTCCAGCAGTGCGAAGCACGACCGCCGCGAAGGCACTGCTGGGCGAGCCAGCAGTGGCACCCGGCGAGTGGACAGACTACATTCGTACAATAACACTCGCAGTTACGCAACCCGCCCCGAGGACGGGGCGGCTCGGGACCCGCGAGTATTCGGAGCCGCGGTGTCTCGCCACGAATGTGGGAGACGCGTCAGGAGTCGTCCGCGTCTTCATCTTCTTCGGGCGGCTGCCCGAGGCGGCTGAAGTCGGGGGTGCCGTCGGCTTGCAGGCCGAGGTCGTCGAGCGAGACCTGTTCGGAGTCGGGGGCCAGCGTCTTGGCGATTGTCATCTGGCGGAACCGCTTGTCGCCGCGGCTGTAGCGCCAAAGGGAAAGCCAGATACCCAACAGCACCAGCACGAACAGCGCGCCGCCAATCGCGTTGGCCACGGTGTTAGCGGCCGGTTTCTCCGACGGATACCAAACCGGCTCCCGACCGATCAGAAGCGGAGCCAATTGACGCTGGATGGTGTTCTCGCGTTGAGCCTCGGGCATTTCCGCGGGACGTTGGGCACCGTATCCCCAGGTCTTGAAGAAGAAGCCGGCCACCCTAACGTACTCGCTGAACTGAGCGCTGTCGCCGATGGGCATCCCCTTGGGAAGTTGGCGAACGCAGAACATGACCGGGTTGCTCTGCGAGTCCTCGGTGTAGACGGCCATTTCGTAGTAGTGATCGATTCCGAAGCGGGCGACGATTTCCGGGTCGCCGACGCGGATCCGCACCACCCGACGCGCCGTGCCCGAAAGCTCAAACAACCGTCCGCGTTGCTTGGCGGCTTTATTGAACAGCGGCACGACCGAGAAGCCCTTGCCGTCCTTGCGCACATAACCCTTGCCCGCCTCGCGGAGGATGGCTTGCGCCTCGCCGTGCAATTGGCCGGGCTTGGCTCGGCCGACGGCGGCGAGCATCTGATAGAAGGCCTCGCGTTCGGCGGCCGAAATGTGGCGCCGGTCGGTAAGGTCGTCCAGGAGTCCCACGTCCATGCTCAATTCGCCCAAGGGGGTCGCCGGATGCCAGCCAATGTTCACGGCGGCGAAGATCGGCTCGCGCCCCTCGGCGCCCTTGCTACCCAACTCTGGAGGCTTACGTTGCGATATATGCGCACCGTGCGAGTGCGTTTTCGGGCTCTCTTCATTTGCGGGCGCTGTTAGCGATAAAAACATCCCCCAGGCGCTGGCGCGCTGACCGACCGCCGCGCCAGCCTGCCAGGCCTTTGGAATCGTTCGGGCGAAAACAACGACCGAAGCCTGTGTCTTTTCCAAAATGAACTCGCAGCGGTAGTACTCCTTGATCTCGAACCGATCGGCCATCTCGCTTTTCAGTTGAAGAACCTCGACCGCGCCGACACGGCCTTCCAGCCGAAAGAACTCACCCCGGTTGGCCTCCGGGTTGTTGGCCAGATCGGCCGGGTTGAACTCGCGCCGACCCCAGCGTTCCACGTCGATCAGCCGGAAGCTTGGCAGGCGGAACAGCACCTTCAGCAGCAACTCGTTCTCGTCGCTGTGTATCGGCCGACCGTCGATCAGCTTGGCAAACTGCTCCCGATCGATACCGTACAGCCGCAACAAGTCGCGCGGCCCGGCCATTGGCTTGGGCTCGGCGGCGGCCTCCTCGGCCTTCCGGGTGCCACTGCTGGCTTGCCCAGCAGTGTTTTTACCGGAGATATCCCGAGCACTGCTGGACAAGCCGGCAGTGGCACCCTTTCCAGCAGTGGCACCCTTGGGCTCCTCGCCCGCCAGGCTTATGCCGCAAAGCGCCAGGGCTATCGCCAGACAGGCGACTATTGTGACGCGAGGGGGACTGGTCCATGTTTTCGGCCATCGTCTATCCGCCAAAGCCATCTTTCGACCGAAAAATGGACCAGTCCCCAACTGGCGGATCAAGCTTCTACTCATCGTCATCTTCCCGGTCCATGGCCGGTTCGTTATTCTCATTTGCATCTTGATCATCTTCCCTTGCCAAGGCTTCGAAGTCCGTCAGGACCTCCGGGCCGGCCGGCTTCCTGTCGCGGGTTCGAAGAAAGACGTACGCGGTAACCAGCATGCTGAAGGCTATCGCCACGACAACCACCAGGATCACCGAACCGGGACCCTGGGGCGCCGGCTTGACAATCTCAACGCGTTTGCGCCACTCGACGGTTCGAGCCAGGAGCGTCGGTGCTATCTCTATCGTCTTGACGGCCGTATAAGGCCAGCGTTTGAAATAGAATCCAACTATTTCGGCATCTTCATCCAGCTTCATGCCGGTCGGGAATCCCTGGGGCAGATAGAGGCAGTAGACGACCATCATGGCGTTGCGATTGTCGTCCGGCTGAAGCCAAACCTGGTAGTAGCCCGGCACGTCGTAATCGTTCTTCGCGGCGGTCAGCCGGAAAGCCCTACGCACCGTGCCGCCGACCGTGACCAACTCGCCCCGGTACTCGTTCGACTGTTCGAACAGTTGCGCCCGCGTAACACGGCCGGTCGACGCCTTGCGCAGCGTCGGCTCGTCGCTATTGTTGAGAATTGCAAACAGGTGGAACCAGGCGTCCGTCTCCTCGAGCCCAAAGGTGGTGTTGTCTTGGATCGACTTCAGATAAGTCGGCTTCACGCCCCGAAAGTATCGGCTCGTTGTGTCGCTCGTTGTGTCGCTCGTTGTGTCGCCGCCGCGCGGCTCGTGCGAGAAGAGCGTGCCGGCGTCGTCTTCGGATTTTTTGATTGGTTTGATCGGTTTGGCCGTATCCGTGGCGGGCATGTCGTCCAGGGCCTCGATCCACTGCCAGTTTTCCGGCTTGCGGGCCTCGAACATCACGACGACGGCGAGCCCCAGCGACATCACCAGCAGCAGCATCCGCCACTGCTCGCGACGCGACAGGTAGTCTCGCAGTTTCGGCTTCTTTCGGAAATCGACCATGACCGCTTATGGGTTGTGTTTTTATTATTATTGCGACCGGGCAAGCCCCAATACCGTTTAGTTAGTCGCAATTTAGTTAGTCGCAATCGCCACTTTCACAAAGGATTAGGCGACGGATGATCCAGCGGGAAGCGTATCGAGAATAACTTGGCCACGGATGAAACACGGATTGAACACGGATCAAATCGAAGTGACTTTGAGTAATCATTTTGCAGGGAACACTAATCCTCGCTAATCGACACTAATCTGAAAACAATCAGCGAAGATTAGTGTTCCTCCAGCGTCTTTTTGCCAATATCCAGCGTTTCACTCACGCTCTGTATCCAACTGATCCAAAACACTATCCGTGTTTCATCCGTGGCTCGGTTTCGTCGTTTCCATGTATACAATGGACGGGATAACTCCCCTACAACATAGCTCGGAGCGACCGGCGGCCAGTATTCCCAGTCGCCACACCCCCCAGCCGGGCCGCTCGGGGATATTCTTGTCGGTTCGCGAGCTAATCGCCAGTATAATGGTGTTTCGTCGCTATAATAGTGCGGACACCCGATGTCGCGGTAGTTCCCGGAATAATCTCCGCCCCGGTAGCCGAATCTTCGGGTGTCGCACGCATTTGAATTCGGCAACATCGGAGCAGGGCGAGAAAGGAGTGGCGGGTTTGGCTTTATCGAGAGCCGAATTCAACCGCTTGGTGACCGAGCACGGACCGAACTTGTACCGGATGGCCTACCGCATGGTGGGCGACCGGCACGAGGCGGAGGATATCTTGCAGGAGACCTTCCGGTCGGCCTGGAAGAGCCGCCGATTGTTCGAGCCGGGCCGCGGAGATCGGGCATGGCTGGCGTCGATCTTGCGACGCCGATCGGCCGATCACTGGCGAAAAAGGCCACCACCGGTACTGGCGGGCGACACGCAACCGGAAATCGCCATCGAAAGCGACGATCCGCTGCGAGACGAATATACCGACGAAATGCAGCGGTCGCTCGCCCGACTGCCGAACGAACTACGCGAGTCGCTCTTGCTGGTCGTGGTGGGTGAACTCACACACCAGGAGGCGGCCGATTTGTTGGGCGTGCCGCTGGGGACCGTGCTATCGCGGGTCAGCCGCGCCCGAAGAAGACTTCGCGAATTCGTCCTGATGGAGACACAAGGCGGCAGGGCCAACCAATAGAATTCGAGTGGACGAGTGTTGCTTGGGCATCGTAACCCGCGGCGAGGACGCCGCGGCTCGGAACTACTGACTAACCAAATTTAACTGACCAATGTATCCCCCGGACCCTAACTCCGACGACTGGTTGACCGAGCGGCTAGGCGACGTTTCGCTGCCGCCCGGCCTGCTGGAGCGCTTGCGCCGCGTATCCACGCTCGGCGACGATGAGTTGGACGCAGCGCTGCGCGACGTGCCGATACCGGTTGGTCTTATAAACAAATTGCAGCGCGCGGCCCGGCCCAGGCTTTCTCTCGCCAAATTGGCCGACATGGCAACGGCCGCGGCACTGTTGATCTCGATTGGGTTATCCTACCTGGGCGTAGTGGCCGCCTGCCTTTGGGCCATGTACCCGGCGACAGCCAACAGGACACCCGGCCTGACTGCGGTCGAGCTTGTCGGCCAGATGGAGCGCGGGCCGGACCCGATCCAGATGGTTGCGGTGTTGGACTCCGGGCCGGGTGATCTTGACGCCGACCCGCGTCTGGCGGCCGATCCGACCGTCGGCCTGCCCGAAATCAGGCTAGCCATGCAGGATGAGGCCACCCGAACGTCGTCGCGGAGCTGGATCGACCCATTTTTCCCGACCTCGATCGGGCCGGGCGTCGATCCCATGCTCGACGCCACGTTGGGGCGTTGGGGCGCCCGAGAGGTTTACGGCAGTCACAACGCGTTTGACGAGCTACCGGAGTTGAAAAAGGTACCCGGCCCGATCCCGCGGGGCATGGCTCCGCCACTGGTACCCGGCTTCGACTTGGGTGTCTTCATCCGCTACCACGTCCACCCGTTCGTCTCGCCGGCGGCTCATCCCAAGCTGCGCGGCGGTGTGGTGCCGCTTGCGATCAACACTTCCAGCTACGAGCTAACCCGGCGCTACCTGGAAGACGGCGAGTTGCCCTCGCCCGACGCGGTGCGGACCGAGCAGTTCCTGGCGGCCTTGGACCACGAGTTCGCTCGGCCCGGCAAGCAGGCGCTGGGGTTATCGGTGGCGGGCGGCCCGTCGGTGTTTCGCGGTCGCGACCTGCGGCTTCTGCAAATTGGCGTTCAAGGCCGAGAGATGAGTGTCGAGCCGCGGTTGCCGACCCACCTGACGCTGGCCGTCGACGTTTCTTCGAGCATGCGATGGGGTGGCCGATTGGAGGTGGTCCGCCGGGCCATTGGCAAGCTGGTTGGCAATTTGCGGGAAGAAGATCGCGTGGATCTCGTCGCCTTCAACGAACATGCCGACGTGCTGATTGAAGACGTCAATCGCGACGAAACCGACCAGTTGCTCGAGGCCGTCAAAACACTTTCCGCCCAAGGCTCGACGAACCTCGGGGCCGGACTGCGCCGCGCCTACGCGGTCGCTCAGCGCGGAACAATCGCCCAGCGCGGAACAATCGACACTACGGCAAAGCATTGCGTGGTGCTGTTGACCGACGGCCGCTCCGAATTGGACCGCGGCACGGCCGACCGGATCGAAAAGCGGCTGGTCGACGCCGCCGCGCGGGGAGTATCGCTGCATGTAATCGATCTGGGGCAAGACGGCGATCCGAGCCAGTTCGACCCGCTGTTGTCCAGCTTCTCTCGGGCGGGTGGCGGCCAAATAGCCCATGCGACCGGAGTCGACCAGATTGGCTGGTCGCTGCTGGAAGTGATTACCGGCCGGCGACAGTCGGTTGCCGCCGACGTGCGGTTGAAGGTGACCTTCAATGCCAAGTCGGTTCGGGCGTACCGGCTGCTGGGTCACGAGGCCCGGGCGATTGCCGGTCTGGTCCCGGCCGATCCGGAAACCGATTTCCTCTCGGGTCAGTCGGCCGGCGCGCTTTACGAAGTGAGTTTGAAGCCGGGCGGCGGCTCGGAGGTGGCAGTTGTCGAGTTGAGTTGGCGCGATCCGAGCAGCGGCAAGGCCGCTCGGGCGGTGCGAAAAGTCGGCCGCGGCAGCTTCGCCTCCTCGCTGTTGGAAGCTCCGTTGTCGTTGCAGGCGGCGGCCGTGGCGGCCGAAACGGCCGAGATTCTTCGAGAATCGCCGTATGTCCAGACAACCCCGAAGTCGGCCGCGTTTGCCCGGGTTCTGGAGATGGCCCGGCAACTCGACACCCGACTCTACGACCGGCCTACATTTCGTGAACTGATAGCGCTGGCCGAGCGTGCGGAGAAGGCAAAGCCATACCGAGGCGGGGGCAGAAGGTAAGAAAGTGAAGGGATACGGTATCCTGGCGTTTGGCCGTTGGGTGGGTAAGAAAACCTAAAAACATGAGATTCCAACGGCCGGTATCCTTGTCCGGGACACGGATTGCGGCTAACTTGGTAACAAGTCGGTTGAAGTGTCGGTTGACACGGCATGCGCTGCCGGAACACGTTTGCCTCCGACGCGGCCCTCGGGCCGTATCCAACGGGCCGTATCCAACAGGCTGTATCCAACCTGGACGAGACATTTGGACCAGGTGCCCTGGCCAAATCGAGGAAAGGACATATGAGACACTCCATTGCCCCCCGCACGGCCAATGACCGGGCTCCCCGGCGCGGCGGACTTGATCCGCGCATCGACTACGCAAAGATCAATAAATTGCTCCGCTGGACGGTCGTCGGGAGTATTCTGGTTATCTTCGTGGTATTGGCAACTCAGCCCGCCCGGGCGGTAGAGCAATCCAGGGAGTTTTTGGACGGGCTTCGCGAGCGCGGCTTGTTCGACACGGCGTTGGAGTATCTCGAGCAGATGCAAACCAGCCCGCTCTGCCCACCCGAAATCAAGGAAACGATCGACTACGAGGCGGGTGTTACGCTGGTAACCGACTCGCGGACGGAACGGGTTTCCGGCGTCAAGGCGACGAAGCTCGACACGGCGCAGGCCCGATTCAAGAAATTCATCAAGGAGCACCCCGAACACCGGCTGTTGCCCGCGGCGACGACGCAATTGGCCAATGTGCTGGTCGAGCGTGGCCGGACGAAGGCCGAGCAAGCGCAGCGAGCCACCAAGACGGCCGAAGAGAAGAAGTCGCTCAACGGCGAAGCCCGAAGCTTGTACCTGGAAGCTCGAAAGGTATTCGAGCAGTCGGAGAAGAACTTTTTCGAGAAGCTGAAGAAGTACCCCAAGTTCATCGAGCCGAATAAGAAGCTTGAGATCGAGGCCCGCGACCAGGCCCGAAAGGATCTGCTCCAAGCCCGGCTGTACCTGGCGACGGTGGTTTACGAGCTTGCCCTAACATACGACCCGGGCAGCAAGGAGCGGAAAGCCAACCTGCTGAAGTCGGCCGAGACGTACAACAAGTTGTACGACAAGTACGGCTCGCGTCTGGCGGGGCTTTACGCTCGCTTGTGGGAAGGTCGCTGCTACAAGGTGCTGGGCGAAGATAAGAAGGCGTTCGAGGTCTTCGAGGAACTGCTGATGCAGCCCGACGAGCCGCCCGCCTTCCGTACCCTGAAAAACAAAGCGCTGATCCTCGCCCTGGAAACCTATACGCAATCCAAGACGCCGAACTACGCCGAAGCGATCAAGAAGGCCAAAAAATGGCAGGAAACGGCCCGTGGCCCCGACGAAAACAGCGACGACGGGCTGCTGATCAAATATCTGTCGGGCGACGCCGCCTTGAGTTGGTCCCGGGGGCTGGAGACGGATGACGACCGGCGCAAGGACTCCCTAACCTTCGCCCGCAAGCAGTTCACCTTCGTTTCCCGTTTCCCGGGCGATTATCAGCAAAAGGCGAAGGCCAAGCTTCGCGACCCGCTGCTGGCGGGCGCCGACGCGGTCCGCCCCGAGCCGGAGAACTTCGTTGAAGCCCGCGACCGCGGCAAGGAGTCCCTGGATCTGGTCCAGGAACTCAGCATTCAGATCAAGATCGCCCAGGAGAAGGGCAAGAAGGACGAGATTCCGAAGCTGGCCGAGCAGATGAAGGAGGCCCAGGCCGAGGCGATGAAGTACTACCGCATGGCCTTGGGGATGCAGGACGACAAAACGCCGGTCGACGACGTCAACGTGGTCCGCTACTACCTGGCCTATCTCTACTGGGCGAATGAAGAGCTTTGGGAATCGGCCATCGTGGGCGAGTTCCTTGCCCGAAAGTATCCCAACAGTGCCGGTGCCCGGCAGGGCGCCAAGATCGCCATGGCGGCCTATGTGAAGCTGTTCAACGCGGTTCGCAAGACGGGCGACAGCGAGTTCGAGACCGGCTGCATGGTCGGCATTGCCGACTTCATCACCACGCGCTGGCCCGACTCGCCCGAGGCCGACGAGGCCTGGATGATGTTGATCCGCACGGCCGTGGTCGACGGCAAGCCGAAGGTGGCGGCGGCCTACCTCGAGAAGGTTTCCGCCGATTCTCCCCGCCGCGGCGAGGCCGAGTTGATGACGGGCCAATCGCTTTGGGGCGCTTACCTTCAGGCCGCCCGGCTGGAAGACGCCGAACGTCCCAGCCAGGAGCAACTCGACGCCATGGTCAAGCAGGCCCAGGAGACGCTCAAGAACGGCATCGACCGGATGCGCAAACAGGTGGACGAAGGCGGCCAGGTAACATACACCTTGATGACGGCCATTCTGTCGCTTTGCCAGATCTACATCGGCGCCGCGCAACCGGAAGAGGCGATCAAGTGGCTCGACGATCCGAAGATCGGCCCAGCCACGCTCGTGGCGGCCGACAACCCGCTGACCGCCAAGGGCTCGTTCCGCGTGGAGACCTACAAGGCGGCGCTTCGAGCATACGTGGCCGCTCAGCAGTTGGACAAAGCGGAAAAGACGATGGACGCCTTGGAGAAAGAGGTCGCCAAGGGTGGCGACGCCGGCGCCGCCAAGACGCTCACGCGGATCTACATCAGCCTGGGCCGCGAGTTGGAAGGACTCCTCGAACGGCTTCGCAAGGAGAAGAAAACCGAGGAACTCAAGAAAGTCTCCGATGGCTTCGAGCTGTTCCTTACCCGTATCTCGGCGCGAAAGGAAGGCAACACCTTCAATTCGCTCAACTGGGTGGCGGAGACGTTTTTCGGGATGGGCTCGGGGTTCGACCCGGGTGGCACAACGCTGCCGCCGGAGGCGAAGAAGTATTACCAGAAGGCGGCCGACACTTACAAGAAGATCCTCGCCACCTGCAAGGCCGACCCGAAATTCGCGCCGCAGGCGGGCGCCACCACCGGCCTGAAGATCCGGCTCTCGAAGTGCGAGCGGCGGATGGGTAACTATAAGAAGGCGCTGGCGCTGTTGATCGGGATCCTCAAGAAACGCGCCATGATGATCGACGCCCAGGTCGAAGCGGCCTACACCTACCAGGCATGGGGTAAGGAGAAACCCACCTATTACCTCATCGCCATCAAGGGAAGCCGTAAGTACAAAATGGTCTGGGGCTGGGGAAAAATATCGAAGCTGGTCATGCGAGCGCCCGGGCGCATGAACATCTTCCACGACGCTCGCTATAACCTGGCCCTCTGCCGTATGAAGTACGCTCTCACTCAGACCGGAACGGCGAAGTCCGACGCGCTCAAACGGGCCGAAAGCGATATTACCATCGTCGACAAACTTTTTCCCGACATGGGTGGCGAAGAGTCGTTCGCTAAGTACGACAAGCTGCTCCGCCAAGTTCAGAAACTTCGCGGCAAGAAGGCGACGGGCATCGTTAAGGAAGCTCCCGCCAAGACCAAGAAAAGCACTAAGAAGGCTACGGCCTCCAAATAGTATTCATTAGTTAACATCTGTTGGAAAAATCAGTATCAGCTTGAGAAACAGTTTCCCGGGTTCCCCGCAGCAAGAGAGGGAAGTTGTTTTTCGATCGTTCACTAAGGAGACTCTCATGAACAGGCGTTGTGTTATTCTGGCCGCTTGCGCGTGCCTGACGTTATCCGCCGTGGGTCGGGCGTTCGACACGGTGAAGACCACCAAGTCGACGATGAGCGGTGGCCAATTGATAAAGATGAGCCCCCTGGAGATTTCGTACGAGAAGAGCGGCGTCAGCGAGGAGGTGCCCGTCAACGAAGTCGTCTCCATCATCTACGACAACGAGCCGAATTCGCTGCAGATCACCCGAATTGCGCTGGCCAACGGCCGCTTCGAAGATGCCCTGGCCTCGCTGGAAAAGATCGACCTGGAACAGGTGGAGCGGGCCGAGATCAAGCAGGACGTGGCCTTCTACAAGGCCTTCTGCGCGGCACGCCTGGCCTTGGGTGGCAACGGAGACATTATGGCCGCCGGAAAGCAGATGGTCGGCTTCGTCCGCAACGCCCCGGGAAGCTATCACTGGCTTCAGGCAAACGAAACGGTTGGCGACCTGCTGGTGGCGTCAGGCAACTACGCCGCCGCTGAAACCTACTACACGACGGTGGGAAAGGCCCCCTGGCCCGACTACAAGATGCGAGCCGGCGTGGCCGTGGGTAGGGCGCTTTTGGCGCAAGATAAGCCGGCCGAGGCGCTGAAGTATTTCGATAGCGTGATCGGCATGCAGGCGACCGGCGAACTGGCCGACTTCCAGAAAATGGCCGCCACGCTGGGTAAGGCCCGATGCATGGCTGCCGGCGGAAAGCAAGACGACGCCATCAAGATGGTTCAGGATATCATCGCCAAGGCCGATCCCGAGTCGGTTGAACTGCTGGCCAGGGCATACAACACGCTGGGTAATGCACTGAAAGCGGCTGGCAAGCCCAAGGAGGCCATCCTGGCCTTCCTGCACGTCGACGTGCTCTACTTCTCGATCCCCGACGCCCACGCCGAAGCACTGGCCAACCTGGCCCAACTGTGGAACGACGTGAATAAGACGGAGCGGGCAACCCGGGCTCGAAGAGTGCTGGAGGAACGGTATAAGAACAGCCCCTGGGCAAAGTGATCGTGACAGCGGGGGAAGATACCCCGCCTAGCGGTGGATTTTCCAATTAGGTGCTTTACGTCGACCCGACAGTCAGGGTACACTGGAAGTTTCGGGAAGTCCTGTCGCGATCAAACCATGGCGTTCGGTCGACTGACGGGAGTTGCGGATGGCTAAACTGTACTAAAAGGTTGATGCGGAACAGGCGCGACGGTTAATTCGGAACTGTCGCGCGTAACTTACAGTGGTAGAGTCGAAAAACTCAGAGTCAAAAACTCACTACACAGGTTGGAGGTCAACATGCGTCATCGGATTTTGTTGGGATGGTTGGGGGCGGGTGTCTGCTCGCTACTGTTGTTGTTTGTCGCCTTGAGTGTCTTTTCCGCCGTCACCCTGGTGGATGCGACCGCCGTTCAGGCGCAAGACGACGCCGACGACGTCGAGGCAACTGCCGACGAGGGCGCCGCCGCTGGGGCTCCCAAGCAGAAGAGCCGTCTGCGGTGGATGTACGATTCGCTGGGCATATTCTACAGTGTCGTCTTCCTCGGCCTGTCGTTTACTCTGGTGGCGCTGTTCGTGATGAACCTGCTGACCGCCCGCCGCGAAAACGTGGTGCCGGTCGCGCTGGTCGAAGGTTTTGAGGGCCACCTCAACGAAAAGCGATACCAGGAAGCCTACGAAATGGCCAAGAACGACGAATCGTTCCTCGGTCAGGTTCTTTCGGCCGGTCTGGCCAAGCTGTCGGCCGGATACGACCAGGCGATCGAGGCGATGCAGGAAGTCGGCGAGGAAGAGAACATGAAGCTCGAACACCGGCTCAGCTACATGGCTCTGATCGGAACCGTCAGCCCGATGGTTGGACTGCTCGGTACGGTCCAGGGTATGATCGCGGCTTTCAGCGTGATCGCCAACAGCGCCACCACTCCCAAACCGTCGGAACTGGCCGTCGGTATCTCCACGGCGTTGTTCACCACGTTGGTGGGCTTGTTCATCGCGATTCCGGCCATCGCGGCCTACAACATTCTCCGCAACCGCGTGGCCCGGCTCGTGCTGGAAGTCGGTATCCTCAGCGAAGGGCTGATGAACCGCTTCTCCAGTGTCGGCACGAAGAAAAGCTGAAATCCCAAATCTGAAATCAGAAATCAGAAATCCCAGTCGGGAGTCGTTCCATGCGACTACGCGAGAGAAAAAGCCTTGATGCGGCCGAAGGCGACATGACGCCGATGATCGACATGACCTTCCAGTTGATCGCCTTCTTCATGGTGTTGATCAACTTCACCGACGCCGATCAGAACGCTCGGATTCGCTTGCCTTCAAGCGAGTTGGCCAAGCCGGCCGACAGCCCGCTCGAAACGCCCATCACGCTGCAGTTGACCAGCAAGGGAACCGTGCTGATCGCGGCCGAGGAAGTGCCCGTCGAGGGCCTCAAGCCGCTCTTGCTCCGCGAACGCCAGATACTGGACGCCATTCCCGGAAAAAGCGCGGGCAAGGCGACTATCGTTATCCGGGCCGATCGCGAGGCGAAGACGGGCCTTGTTCAGAAAGTTATCAAGGCGTGTCAGGAGTCAGGGTTCGAGAGGTTCGCCCTGCGCGCCAAACAACAGGTGAGGGATACGTAACCGATGAAAGTCAGAAACGCCGGCAAGCATGACGACAAAGTCGAGATAATGATGACGCCGATGATCGACATCGTCTTCCAGTTGCTCATCTTCTTCATCATGA
>CAZDHN010000014.1:0-22953 GCA_964505115.1 uncultured Planctomycetaceae bacterium | reverse complement strand
TGTCCATTTCGCTGGAAGTGCAAGCCGAAAACATGGACCTGTCCCCTTTCGTGGCCCGCCAATACGCGCGGAGGAGCAGGCGTGTATAATGAGCCCACGGAGCCGCCCCGTCCTCGGGGCGGGTATTATTGACCCTTGCATAGTCAATGATCGAGGGCGAAGCCCGGTTCCCTGGCGGAACCCCCTTGATTCGCGCATTGACTATGCAAAGATCATTAGCGGGGCATTGGGTGCCACTGCTGGCTTGCCCAGCAGTGTCTGTGCGGCGGTTGTGCTTTTCACTGCTGGACAAGCCAGCAGTGGCACCCAACGCCGCAGCTCGAAGCCAAAGCCAAACACACGAACCGGAAGACATGCTCCATGAAACGTGCCGCCCTTCTAATCGCGCTTATCTTACTGCCGGTCGCTTCGGCGGTTGCCGGCCTGCCTTCGACCGCGTCGCTGGCCGGCTGGCGATCGGCCCATCTCGATAGCGGTTGGCGGGCGGATGCCGAGAAGGAATCGCTCCGCTTCGACTCTCGCTGGGCGGGTTCGCTAGTCTCGGCCGAGCCGGTTTGGGAGCGACGGGGCGAGATAACGCTACGCATCCTCCAAACCCACGGCCCCTCGGCCCGGATCGAGTTGCGCTTCCGCTCCAGCGGCGACCAGCGAGACTACTGCGCCGCAATAATCGAGCCGCTTCGCAACCGCTTGCTGTTTGAAAAACGGATCGACAACCGCGCCGACCCCAAGCACGAGCGTATCGCAAAGCTGCCCAAGCTTGAGCCGGGTAACTCTTACCGGTTGGGATACAGGATCGAGAACCGTCGGGCGGTGATCAGCTTCGAGGGACGCGACCTGCTGACACTCGACGGAGTCGTGCCGCCCGAAAGCGGACGCATCGGCCTGGCCGCGTCGGCCCTGCAAGTCGAGATCGAACGGCTCGACATCCAAACCGCACGGCCTTCGCTGGCCGACGACTTCAACACGCTCGACCATTGGAAGCCGTATTACGGCCCCAAGGCGTGGACGATCGGCACGGATAGCCCTTCCGACGCTGACGGCAACCGCGCGGCCGTCTTCTCGGCGGAGGCCGACGGGGCCGTCGTTGGCGATCAGCAGTGGACGAATTTCACGGTCGAGGCACGCGGCAAGTTCATCGACGCCTCGAACAAGTGGTCCTGCTTCGGCCTGCGTCCAAAACTAACGCAAGGCAAGGGCTCGTTCTACGTGATCGAGGTCCGCGGCAAACAGAACCGGCTCTCGCTATGGAAGCAGTTCGAGGGGACTCGCGACAAAGCGTTCGCTCGCGACGTAAAGCTTCCGCCAATCGAACCGGGCCGCTGGTACAAGCTGAGTTGCCGGTTCGAGGGCGACCGCGTGACGGTCGATTTCGACGGCCGCCGCTATCTCGACCTGCGCGACGCCAACCCGATCGAAAGCGGCCGCACGGCGCTCAGCGCTTCGCA
The DNA here is from genome assembly GCA_964505115.1 of uncultured Planctomycetaceae bacterium. Lineage (GTDB taxonomy): Bacteria > Planctomycetota > Planctomycetia > Pirellulales > Thermoguttaceae > CAZDHN01. The sequence goes on along the minus strand of CAZDHN010000014.1, from coordinate 21,505 downwards.
CGGCACGATCCAGCTCGACGACTTCCGCCAGGAGGAACTGGAGTGCGATTACCGCTTCCCCACCGGCGAACCGCCGCCCGAACCGTACGACGCCGGTCCGCCGCTGCCGGAACCCAAAGCGAGCGGCAGCGACGATTCGTCATACTGGTATCTGTCGGGCAAGAACGTTCGGGCCGCGATACACAAGAAGACGGGCATGCTGGGCGGGCTGTTCGTGCCCTCGGAAGACCGGCCCGTCGCCCGTCGAATGCTCAACCTCTACAAGCTGGAAACCCGATCGAGCGAAACCCGGGCCGACGCCCATGGCGATTCGGTCGAGAGCGTCATCAGCCGAACCGACCGCCAGGTGGTCTTGCACTGCGCGAACAAATCGATGCCGGGCGTAACCATCCAGAAGAGTTACGCGCTGGACGAGCGGGGCGAGAAGTTGATCGAGACGGTCGAATTCCTCAACACGACCGATCGGCCCGACCTATTCGTTACCCTGGCCGGCCGGACGGTGCTCGACGACGCCTTCCGCCGCCAGGCGATCTATACGGGCGGAAGCTATTTTGGGCCCCTGGTGCCGGCCGACTCGATCCGGCAACGGGTGCTGACCGACGCCTTCAAGAACCCTTGGGTACGCGGCATCACCAACGGCCGGCCCAGTTGGATACTGGCCCTGAACCACCAGCGCGACCGGCATCTGGCCAGTTATCGATACCGAGTGAACGGCCAATACGTGCTGCCCTGGAACTCGATCTGGACCGAGGAACTTAACAACCTCTATCACACGCCGGTCGGTTGGGAGATGGGTGTCGCCACGCTGCACTTGAAGCCGGGCGAGAAGCGGTCGGCCGAAATCCATCACCGCTTTTTCCGCGGCAGCCGGCTCGATTTCTACAACCACTACATGGACCTGCCCGAGGTGGCCGCAATGTACGCCCGAGTCGGCCCTCGCCCTCGCTGGCTGGCCGACCTGAAGATGCCCATCTGGAACCCCAACGCCCACAAGATGAGGCTGACCGAGGAAGGATATCTCGTCTGGCTGATGCAGCCGTTTAGCGTATGGGGCGACATGCCGACCTCGGGCACGGTCCGCACGGCCGGCGGCATCGCCCGCTGGCCGGTCGAGCGGCTGCGCGCTCAAATCCAAAGCGATCAGGCCGTTTCGCCCCGCGTCAAGGCCGGCTTCTACACCTGGGCCTGGTCGGGCCATCACTGCGCCAACGTGGTTGCCGAGCATCCCGATTGGTTCATCGCCCGCGACAAGGCCGGCAAAATTCGCAACGCCTATCCGCTGGCGCTCAGTTTTCTACGTTGCCTTTCGGCACCCGGCTGCCTGGAGGCAACGGTCAAGAACTATCATGATATCGTCCGCTACTACGGCGAGGATTTCCAATACCTGGACAACGACGGCACGGGCGTACAGATCATCGACTGGCAGCGGCTGCAACTCGACCAGGATTACCACTGGCAACGATTGCACGAGGGCTTGCTGGCCGCCGCCCGGGCGCGAAACTCCGAGTCGGGCACCTTCTACAACAATCGTATCTTGCCGCAGGGCGACATCTCCTTCGCCGAGTTTATGACCGCCGAGATTCAAAACCCCGAGTGGCGCCGCCCGGCCAACGAAATGTGGCCGCTCAAGGCGTTCCAGAAGCGCGATCCGGATCGCGTAATCGCGCTGCTCTATTGGCGGGGGGAAAACCTGCCGGGCTTTACAAATTACTGCGTCGGGCTGGGCCTGGCGCCCTGGGGCGGCACTCTTGAGCAACTCCCCTTCGTCAACGCGGCATTCGAAACGCGGCGGCTGGAAATCATGGACGCACGGCTCTCGCCCGACTGGCAACGCGACCAGGCGACAAACATCGAGGCGTACACGCTCCGGCAAGGCAATGCGGCCATGGTCTTCCTGGTCGGGCACGACCCGACGCCCGTCGAAACCGAACTGTCGTTCGACTCCCGGCTGATCGGTCTGGAGCCGGGCAAGCCCTACTTCGCCTGGCAATTCGAGTTGGCCGACGGCCGCGACCACGCCGGCCGCTTGACCGAACGCCAGCAGCGCGAGGCCTACCAAGCATCGAACTGGCACGAGGAAGGGGTTGTTGAAGGCCGCTTCCTTGAAGCCGGCCCGAAATTGGCGACCCGATTCGTCGGTGGGCTCGTCGCCCGACCCGAGCGACTTCGCATGTTGATGCTCACCCATTCGCCGGCGTTGGTCTGGTCGATAAACGGGCGGCGGACGAACTTCTGGCTGCCCACGGTCCGGCACATCGACTGCCGCGGCAGCTACGATCCGGCCAAGGGCATCAGCCAGATCGAATGCCGATGCGGCGAGAACGAGGCCGAATTGGCCGTCGTCGTGCCGCGCGGCAAGCGGGTTGTGGAAGCGACCATCAACGGCAAGCCGGCCGATTACTCGCCCGAGTTGGCCGGCGGCGCCTGGTTCGCTCGCCTGGGAGTCGGCAAGGGGGATCATCATCTGGTCGTTCGCTACGGAGCGGCCCAGCCGCCGCCCGACTTGAGCCGGCTGGTGATCGATGCACCCGCAACCGTCAAGGCGGGCGAGTCGGTTCCGGTGCGGGTGCGACTGGCCGACGTTCCGTCCGACGGCCGCTTGCCGGGTGTTCTGCGCGTGCTGCGTGGCCGCGCGTTAGCGTGCAGTTTGGTGGCCCAATCGCCCATCACCAATGGTACGGCCCGGTTCGTCTTGAAGGTTCCCGAGACCGCCCGGCCGGGTATGTACCAGTTGGCCTTCAACCCGATCGGTTCGGTCGACAGCGGGCCGGCGGCCCAGCTTCGGGTTCAGCCCGGCTCGTGGAAGCAGACGCCTCCGCCCAAAATCAAACGGGGCGCGCCGGTTATCAAACGCTGGGAAGTCAATCGGAAGATCAACTCCCTGGAAGTGCTCCGGGCGGCGACCGACACCTTCGACCATTACGGCGGCCAGCAGATCGCCAAGCTCGACATCGACAAGCTGACCGCCCAATGCGGGCTGCCCGAGACTTCCGAGAGCCAATGGGGCTACGGTTTCGCCGGCCTGGAGGTACGGGGAGCGAAACGGATTTCGGTCGACCTGCGCCACAACTTCTTCGAGCCGCACCGCGACGGCTTCGAGCTGAGCCGGGATTGTCCCGACAGTTTCGTCGGCATCGTGGTCGACTATCACACGTCCAAGGGCTACACGCACCGCGTGGCTTTGGGGCTCGGCATCATGGAGACGCCCCGGCCGGTCGCCACTCCCCACTGGGGCAAGTCGGCCCAACCCGACCGCTGCGTCGACTTCAGCCAAACGATTCTGGAGAAGCCTCGCGACAAGTTGACCGTCGACCTGGCCAAGTTCGCTCCGGCCGATTGGGACGGTCGCGTCTGGTTCGGCGTGGGCGTCGACACGGTCCGCCTCGGCCTCAAGCTGGATGCCACCATAAGCAACGCGAGCGAGTGATGGGTGGAACGGCCCACGGTTTCCACCGACACGAAGAAACGGAGCCACGGATGAAGCACGGATAAAACACGGATACGGACGGACGGAAGAACGGGAGATTCACCACGGAGTCACGGAGGACACGGAGATTGCACATTGTTGGCGCAGTTACGGGAAGCCAGTAGACATGATTAACAAGATTGACAAGATGAGGAATTGCGTCCTAACAAGTCAATTATCTCCCGAGTAACACCTCCGTTACTATTAGGCCATCTGACGTAATTGACCACGGATTTCACCGATGACACGGATAGAACGACGCCGGCATCATGGTTGCGAGCTTCTCAACATATTCGTGTTATCCGTGGTTTGTTTCATTCGGCTGACGGGATAGATACCTGCAAGTTCATCCTGTCAATCTTGTTAATCCTGTCGATTTGCTTCTTTGGTTACTTCCTCGCAATCCGTGCTTTGTCCGTGTTTCATCCGTGGCCAAGAATAGAATCACGTAGGCGGTCACGATTCCGGATCCCGAAACCCGCTCGGTCAGTTCTTCTGCAAAGGTTGGTTGATTTCGATCAGGTTGCCGTCGGGATCGCGGAAATGGGCCGCGCGTATGCCCCAATCGGTCCGGTCCGCCGGTTCGGTCTCCAGTGCGACTCCCCGGCCGGTTAGCTCGGCGGCGGCCTCGTCGACGCTTGGGACCTTGAAGGTCAGCGCCACCCTATCCTGGGCGACGGCGTCAAACGGCAACTCCGACTTGCCGACGGCGTTGGCCATGGCTTGGCGTCCGAAGAGCGCCAGAATGGCCGTGCCCGTCTCGAAATCGGCGTAACCCGTCTCCTCATCACCCCAGGACGGAGTGAAGCCGAGCACATCCCGATAGAACCGGAAACAGGCTCCAAAGTCCTCGACCAGCAGCCTAACGTGGGTGAGTTTGATTTGCATTTACCAGGGCTCTCCGTTGAAAAAACACTTTCATATTGCGGCGCGGTCTCAATCTGAATTTGGCACAGAATGCTCCCGGGTTTGATGGCGCGCCAGCCTACGGGTCTGGCAGAGGGTTGTCAATGCCGGGTAGAGGGAAGGCAGACTGGAAGTCCACGCAAAGCCGTAAAAAAGAGCTTTCTCGGGAAAAGGGAAAAATGGAGAAAGGGGAAAGCGGCGGAGTGAATCCTAGAGGGCGTTAAGGTGGCTTGGTTCTTATCCGTATTTCTTCAGGAGATCGAAACCTCGACACAACATTTTCCCCTTTTCCCATTTCCCCCTTTCTCCTGCCCTGCTTCCTCGCTCCCCGTTTCCCCTAGCCCTTGATGTGGCGCGCCCCGCAACTGGTTTGGCCCCAAAACGGGCCGGGGTCTTGAGATTCTGGGCCATAAGCGTAAACTATTGGTGCTTTGGTGGGATAATTCGTCAACAGGCTAACACGGGGACGAGTGATGGCTGAGAAGGCATATCTGGCTGTTGATATGGGCGCTTCGAGCGGGCGGCATCTGGTCGGACTGTTCGACGGACAACGGCTCAAGTTGGAAGAAATCTACCGCTTCGAAAACGGGCCCGTCGAGGTCAACGGCCGGCTGCATTGGGACCTGCTGGGACTTTGGTCGCACGTGCGTAAAGGCATGAGCGCGGCCGGAGCCCGATTCGGCGGAGAAGTCTCCAGCGTGGGCGTCGACACTTGGGGCGTCGATTTCGGACTACTGGGACGCGACGACGTCCTGCTGGGTAACCCCTACAACTATCGCGACAGCCAAACCAACGGCATGATGGCGAAGGCCTTTTCGATTGTCTCCCGGGAGGAGATCTTCCAGCACACGGGCTTGCAGTTCATGCAACTCAACAGCCTCTACCAGCTTCTGGCGATGAAGATGGCCAACTCGCCCCTGCTGGAAGCGGCCGAAACACTGCTGATGGTGCCCGACCTGTTCCATTGGCTGCTTACCGGCGTGAAGTGCAACGAGTTGACCGAGGCGAGCACCAGCCAGTTCTTCAATCCGGTCGCAGGGCGTTGGTCGACCGAACTGCTCGCAAAATTCGGCCTGCCGACCGACATCTTGTGCCGGATCGAACAACCCGGCACCAACCTGGGCTCGCTGCGCGATAATCTGGCCGGCGAGAGCGGCCTGTCGGCGGCCAGCGTGGTTCTGCCCGGCTCGCACGACACGGCAAGCGCCGTGATGGCCGTGCCCGCCGCCAGTCGGCCCGGTAGCCGGCCCGACTGGTGCTACATCAGCCTGGGAACCTGGGCGCTGATGGGTATCGAATCGCCACGGCCGGTGATTAGCGATCAGGTGTTGAAACTGAACTTCACCAACGAGGGCGGCGTGGCCGGCACGACGCGGCTGTTGAAGAACATAACGGGCATGTGGCTGATACAGGAGTGCCGTCGCGTGTGGAATAGTGCCGGTCAAAATGGGGCGGGCCGCAACTGGGACTGGGAGGACTTGAACAAGCTTTCGGCCGCCGCCAAGCCGCTGGTCTCGTTCATCAACCCCGACTCGCAAGACTTCCTCGCCCCCAGCGACATGCCCGACGCCTTCCGCCAGTTCTGCAAGCGCACCGGTCAGACCGTGCCGGCCGACGAAGGGGCCGTGCTCCGCTGTGCCTTGGACAGCCTGGCCATGAAGTTCCGCCAGGTGTTGGGTATGTGCGAGGAGTTGGCCGGCGGCCGGATCGAGACGATCCACATAGTTGGCGGCGGCACCAAGAACCGACAGCTTTGCCAGGCGGCCGCCGACGCCTGTGGCCGGCGCGTGGTGGCCGGGCCGGTCGAAGCGACCGCGATCGGAAACGTGATGATGCAGGCCGTCGCCGCCGGCGACGTGGCCTCGGTGGCCGAAGCCCGGGAGGTCATCCGCCGCAGCTTCGGCGTCGAAGAATATGAACCCCACGACACGGCCGCCTGGGACGACGCCCACGAAAAATTCCTGGCGATAGCCGAAAGGTAGGTGCGAGGGGTTAGGGGCGAGGGACGAGGGGCGAGGGACGAGAGAGCCGCCCCGTCCTCGGGGCGGGTTACGTTGCGCGGGTGTTGATTGAACAATTATCAATGGGGCATCGTAACCCGCGGCGAGGACGCCGCGGCTCGGATATACTGACCCGATGGAACATCAACAAATCATCGCTTGGCTGCGCGAAAGCGATCAGGCCCGGCTCGACAAACTGTGGCACGACGCCGACGCGGTCAGGAGAAGCAACGTCGGCGATGAAGTCCATCTGCGCGGGCTGATCGAGTTCTCGAACAACTGTCGGCGACAGTGCGCCTATTGCGGCTTGCGCGCCGGCAACAAGCGGCTGAAACGCTACCGCCTGTCGGATACGCAAATCTTCGCATGCGTGCGTCTGGCGGTGGAACTCGGCTACGGGACCGTGGTGCTTCAGTCGGGCGAAGAGCCGGCGCTGGAGGCCCGGTGGATGAGCCGGCTGATCCGCCGTATCAAAGCGGAAACGCCGCTGGCCGTCACGCTTAGCCTGGGTGAACGTAGCGAGGAGGAGCTTGCCCTCTGGCGCGAGGCCGGCGCCGATCGCTACTTGCTCCGCTTCGAGACTTCCAACCGAGCCCTTTACGAGCGGATCCATCCACCGCGACCCGGCATCCACGGCGACCGGCTGGCTATGATCGAAACACTGGACCGCCTGGGTTACGAGAAGGGCAGCGGCGTGATGATCGGCATTCCCGGCCAATCATACCAAGACCTGGCCCGCGACATCGGGTTGTTCGGTTCGCTGGGACTCGATATGATCGGCGTGGGACCGTTCCTAAGGCATCCGGATGCGTCATTGGCCGATGCCTCGCGGCGAGCGGCGATTGATGCCGACTGCCAAGTTCCGGCCGACGACCTGACGACCTGCAAGGTAATTGCCCTGTCGCGATTGATCTGCCCCGAGGCAAACATCCCGGCAACCACGGCGCTGGCCACCGTTAACAAAAGCGACGGCATGAAATTGGGCCTAACGCGGGGAGCCAACGTTTTCATGCCCAACCTGACCCCGCCCGAATATCGGGCCTTATACGAAATCTATCCCGACAAGGCCTGCATTGCCGAAGCCGACGACACGCATCGGCTCGCCCGCCGGCGGATCGAGGCGATCGGACGCACGGTCGGCGTCGGTCGGGGCGACTCACCGAACTACCTGCGGAGGCAGGCCGAGGCGGCAAACGCACCATGAGCGCTTCACCAATCAACAAACTCAGCTCTAGCGCGTACGACTTCATCGACGAGCCGTACCTCGAAGGTCTGCTCGCCGGCACGGCCGACGACGCCGAAGTGCGCGACATCATTGCCAAGAGCCTGGCCAAGGAGCCGCTTTCGGTCGAGGAGACGGCCCTGCTGCTTCGGGCAAGTGACCCTCAATCGATTGAACGCATTTTCGACGCCGCCCGGCAACTCAAACGCGACGTTTACGGCAACCGGATCGTGTTGTTCGCGCCGCTCTACATCGGCAACGAGTGCGTTAACGACTGCCGCTACTGCGCCTTTCGCCGCTCGAATACCGAGGCGGTTCGCCGCACGCTCGACCAGGGTGAAATCGGCCGGCAGGTGGAGGCCCTGGAGCAAAAGGGCCATAAACGGCTAATCCTCGTCTTCGGCGAGCACCCGCATTACGACGCCGACTTCATCGCCCAGTGCGTCCGGCAGGTATATTCCGTCACTACCGAGCGGGGTGAGATACGCCGGGTGAACATCAACGCCGCTCCGCAAGATCACGCCGGCTATGCCGCGATCAAGGCGGCCGGAATCGGCACCTACCAGATATTCCAGGAGACATACCACCACGCCACGTACGCCAAAGTGCACCCGGCCGGCACGCGAAAGGGCGATTATCCTTGGCGGCTGGACGGCGTGGCCCGGGCGATGGAGGCCCAATGTGACGACGTGGGCATCGGCGCGCTGTTCGGACTGGCCGACTGGCGTTTCGACGTGCTGGGGCTGGTGGCCCATTCGCTCCATTTGCAGAAGCATTACAACGTCGGCCCGCACACCATCAGCTTCCCCCGGCTGCGGCCGGCCAGCGGCGTCGATCTGGACCAAAGCCACCTGGTCGGCGACCACGACTTCAAGCGGCTGGTGGCCGTGCTGCGTCTGGCCGTGCCCTACACGGGCTTGATCCTAACTGCCCGGGAGCCGCCCAAGTTGCGCAGAGAGGTAATGGCCTTCGGCGTGTCGCAAATCGACGCCGGCAGCCGGATCGAAATAGGCGGCTACACCGAGGCGGGCGATACGCAGACAATCGAGCGCGAGCAGTTCCAACTCGGCGACATCCGCCCGCTGGACGAAGTCATCCGCGAACTGATCGGCGACGACTACATCCCAAGCTTCTGCACCGCCTGCTACCGGTTGGGGCGCACGGGCGAGCACTTCATGGAGTTCGCCATACCGGGCTTCATCCAGAAGATGTGTACGCCCAACGCACTAAGCACGCTGATGGAGTATCTGGTCGACCATGCCACGCCGGAAACCCGGTCGGCCGGCCAGCGGCTCATCGAACAAGAACTGGCAAAGCTGCCCGAGGATGAGCGAAAGCAGACACTAATCGATCGTCTCCGCCTGATTCGGGAAACCGACCAGCGGGATTTGTATTTCTAGGAGGGATTAGGGATTAGAACGACCAGTTGGGGACCGGTCCATTTTTCGGCTGGGAGACGTTTTGTCGAATGAGTCGTTGGCCGAAAAGATGGACCTGTCCCCTTTCGCGGCCCTTGTTCCGCGACCAGGAGGATAACAGTTAGCCCGGTCGCCTGCGACCGGAAAGCGTGACGGTTAACGCACTTCTTCCCGTCGCGGGCGACGGGGCTAACACGGCCGCGGGCGACGGGGCTAACACGGTCGCGGGCGACGGGGCTAACACGGACCAACCATGCAACGCACACCAAAAGGTTTTCGACTTCACATCGGATTGTTTGGCCGTCGCAACGCGGGCAAGTCGTCGGTGCTCAACGCGATGACGCGGCAGCAGGTGTCGATCGTTTCGGAGGTGGCCGGCACCACCACCGACCCGGTCGAAAAACCGATGGAACTGCTGCCGATCGGGCCGGTGTTGTTTATCGACACGGCGGGAATCGACGACGCGGGCGCCTTGGGCCAACTCCGCGTGGAGAAAACCCGACAGGTGTTCGACCGCACCGACGTGGGGATCATTGTGGTCGACGCCGGGCAGTGGGGCCCGTTCGAGGAAGCCATACTCGGCGAACTGAAGCGGCGAGAAGTTCCGGCCGTGGTGGTCTTCAACAAGTCGGACCTCTCGCTGCCCGACGCCGCGCTGACCGACCGGCTTGCGGAATCCAAAACGCCCCGTGTCGAGATGGTGGCCACCGCCGGCCAGGGTGTGCTCGACCTGCGCGAAGCGCTAATCGAAACCGTGCCCGAGGAGTTCATCAATGCACCGCCGATCGTCTCGGACCTGATCGAGCCGGGCGAATTGGTTCTGCTGGTGGTGCCCATCGATTTGGAGGCTCCCAAGGGCCGCTTGATCCTGCCGCAGGTGCAGACGATCCGCGACCTACTGGACGGCGATTGCTGCGCGCTGATGGTCAAGGAGAATGGAATTCGCCAGGCGTTGGCCCGGCTCGACCGTCCGCCGGCACTGGTGGTAACCGACTCGCAAGCCTTCGCCGAAGTGGCGGCCCGGATACCGGCCGACGTGCCGCTAACCGGCTTCTCGGTTCTCTTCGCCAGGCAGAAGGGCGATTTGGGTGAACTGGTCGAAGGGGCGTTGGCAATCGAGCGGCTACGGCCGGGCGACCGCGTGCTGGTGGCCGAAGCCTGTACGCATCACCCGATCTCCGACGACATCGGTCGGGAAAAGATACCGCGTTGGCTCGATGAGCGCGTGGGCGGCCGGCTCGATTTCACTACCACCCAGGGCCGCGACTTCCCCGAAGACCTTTCCGGCTACCAACTGGTGATTCACTGCGGTGCGTGCATGTGGAACCGCCGGGCGATGCTCACGCGGATACTCCACTGCCACCAAGCCGGAGTACCCGTTACCAATTACGGCCTGACAATCGCCTACACGCTGGGCATTCTGGATAGGGCCCTACAGCCTTTTCCCGCAGCGCTGGAACTCTACCGGCAGTTGCGGGATTCTTCTTGAACCGATTAAGCCGCGACCGTTGGTCGCGCTGGAAGTTTCGACGCAACCGTTCAAGACCGGTCCCCCTCACGCAACGAAAGGGGGACAGGTCCATGTTTTCGGCTTGCACGTCAAGCCAAATGGACAATCAATCGGCCGAAAAATGGACCAGTCCCCGGTGCGGCGCGTCGCTCAGTCCTTCATCAACTTCTCTTCGAGTATCTTGGCGATGTGTTGGTTGAACGTGCCGGAAGATGTTCGGGGCGGGATCCAATTGCCGTAGTCGAAGTCGGCATAGTTCAGCGGCTCGTCCAGGCCCTTGTTTATGACGTAGAAGTCGTGGACCTTGGCCGCGTCCTCTTCGTTGGCGTAGTGGCCCAGGTCGATCTGCTCGTCGGGCGGACGGGTCACGAGTTGCCCCAGGCTAAACCCCACGTAGACGCACGAGCCGCGGAAGTTCAAGGCGGCGTTGATCTGCGGCCCGCTGCCGTAATCTCCCACCCAAAGTGCGTCGTGCGTTTCAATTACCCGGTCGGGCGAGGTAACGCTCAGATGCACTTCGGCCTCCGGGTCGAAGCGCTTCAGCACGGCGATCAGTTCCCTGACTCTCATTATGTCTCCCCCGGAACAGCCGGGCAGTTACCTTGGCTAAATGTCGGCCAATCGGCAATTGAGCTTAGCGGAGATTGGCGGTTAGCGGAAGCCCCCCGGGATAATCGGATTCTCTCGCAGAACCCGGGATTCGCCTTGGGTGCCACTGCTGGCTCGTCCAGCAGTGTGAAGCATAAACTCCGCAAAAACACTGCTGGGCAAGCCAGCAGTGGCACCCGCGGAAACCGCATTGCCAAAAAACGCAAGCTATATTTTCCTAATCTAACTTCCGGTCAACACCACAAAGGAGTTCACCGCATGGAATCTCAACAGCCCTCACTGTTCACTGCCCGAGAGATCATGACAACCGGCGTCGTGGCCGTGCGGCCGGAGACGATGATCGACGAGGCCGTCGACCTGTTCGAGCAACATCGCGTCAGCGGTCTGCCGGTGGTGGATGACCGGAACCAGTTGCTTGGAGTCATCACCGAATACGACCTGCTCAGGAGTATCAGCGAGTTGAACATGTGCGGCACGGTCGCCGACCTGATGTCGACCGAAGTCGTTACGGTCAGCGAAGACACTACCCTGGTCGAACTGGCCGAACTGCTGGTCTCCACGCGCGTCCGGCGCCTGCCGGTAACGCGATACGGCGAGTTGATCGGCGTGATCAGCCGGCGGGATATCATCTTCGCGGGCAACATCCGGCAGCGACTCCTCAGCGAACTTCCAATGTCTGCCGCGTTGGTGTAAGAAGACCGGCTGGAAGTAACCGTAGCTGGATTCGCAAGAATTCAGCCGCGATTCAAGCAACCGAATTCTTCCCCGTCCGGCTATTGACTTCTTGCCAGTCCGGCTACATCGTCGAGCCCAGTCCGGGCGGAATCTCTTTCGGCAAGCGGTGTAGGCCGTCGGTCGGGGCGAACAACGGTTGCAGTCGCGGCAGCCAGGCAGCGTTTGCCGCCGGAGTGAATTGGGGTGAATTCAACTCCACGCCGTTGATGACCGGTACGTGGGCGGCAAACAGCGCGGCGTGAATCAACGCATAGCCCGGGTTGGTCAGGTCCTGAAGCGAGACGGGCATTCCCCGCCGCTTGGCCCAGGCGGCGGCCACCAGGGCGAAGCTGTGGCCCTTGCAGGTTTTCAAGGCGAAGCCGCTCCAGCCCTGCTTGACCGCCTCTTTCATCAGCCGCAAACTGGTCAACCCCTCGTCCAACAGTACCGGCTTGACGGCGGCGATCCGGTGCCAATCGAACGGGTTGGCGATGATGTCGCGAGCGGTGGGCTGCTCGAAGTAACCGAGCGCGGCGAAGGCTTGCGGATCGGCCGCCTCGAGCCGCGTGAAGTAATCCTTCACGCTGGCCGCGTCCGGATTGGCCTCGTTGGAGTCGACAATTATCTCGGGATTCTTCACGCCCAACCGCTTCACCGCCCGATAGACTTCCACCGTGCGGCCCACATCATCGTTGTTGTCGCGGCCGAGCAGCTTGATCTTGAAGCAGCGGTAGCCCCGATCGCGAATCCAGGGCGCCATGTCCTCGTCCAACGAGTCGTTCCTGCCCACGATGTACCAGGCGCGAAGCTCGCGCCGCGGCCGCCTGATAATTTGGCCGATCGCCCGGCAGGCGTCACCCCGTTGGAAGTAGCGATCGGCACTGGGTAGCGGCACGGGTGTGTTGTAGAAGCTGAAGGCCGAACGGCCCAGGGCCAGGCCGGCCGCGTCGTGCAGCGCCATGTCGAAGGGGCTCGCGCACATCGCCCGGGCAAGCACGGGCGGCGTCTTGCCGTGGCAGACGCTCTCGTGCAGTTGCATACCCAGTTCCAGCGGATGGGCCGCCTTGCCGCCGCACATGGCGGGTAGTTCGGCGACGATCCGGTTGCAGAGCTTGCGCAGCGCGGCGTCGCGCTTTTCGTGCGAGTAGGCTTTGTCGGGCCAGGCCCAGAGGTCGCTCAGGTACATCGAACCCCGGCCGGTTGCCCGACGCCCGCCCACGCTGACCGTAACCTCGGCAATCGCCTCGGTTATTTTGGAGATCACTCCCGTGCTGAGAACCAACGGCCGCAAAAACGATCGCGGCACGAACTTGACTCGCGCTTCGAGTATTTTCGTATCGAGCGCGGATGATCGATCGGCGGCCTTACTGGATCGACCCACGCAGGCGGCGGCCGCGGCGGCGGTTGTGCGAACAAACTGGCGTCGAGTTTGCCTTGCGCTCATTGTGTGTGCTCGCGCGGTCGATCACTGCTCCAGCAGCAGGCGGTAGGTAGAAAGGTCGTAAGCGTGGCGTGTGGATGTGCAATCGAAGGCGGCCACGCCGAACGGATAGGACTGGCCAGGGATGAATCTCACGTCGTACTGGCTGCCCGTATCCAGCTTGCGACGCATCAACAGCTTCCAGACGCTGTCCCGGTGGCTCGATTGGCAAAGGATGTCGCCCCGGTCGCCCACGGCGGGCGAGGCCACGATTCCCGGCACAATTTGACCCTCTCGAATCTTTGCGGCCGCTTCCTTCGTATACGGCTTGGCGTGCTCGCCGAGAATCACTCCCTGCTTGACCGCTTCCGGGCCGTCGGGCAAGAAAGCCGGCCGGGTCTTGTCCTCGGAGACGTTCTTCTTATACCCGCCGCTCTGGTGCGGGTCGCCGAAACGGCCGCCCGGCTTGTCGGAAGGATCGAACTTCCACCAGTATTTGTCGTCGACCTGGCCGACCGGGTCGGTCCGGGTGCTCTTCCAATGCCAAACGTCGACCTTGCTCTCGGTATCCTTATGGCCGTGCGGCCGAGTACTGTCGGCATGACAGCTCGCGGCGCAACCGAACCGATCGAATTGCCAATCGGATTCGATCGGAAACACCAGGCTGAACTTATCCTCGTAATAGACGCACTCGTCGCCGCCACCGGTCTGTAGCCACTTCCAGCCGTCGGAAGTCTTTTGCCACGGTTGATACTGCCGGTCTTCGGTCGGATCGAGCCATTCGGCCGACACGAACAACTCGTCGCCGTCGTGCAGCGCTCGGAGCGTGACCCGGGTTCGGCCACGAACAAATCCGGCGCCGTTAGCCAACTCGACCACTAGCGGCTTCGCCTCGTCCCAGGGTAGCTTTTGAAGATCGACGAGGTCCTTCCCCGGCTTGGCAATTTTGGCGGCCGTCAGTTGCTTTCCAGCCGGTTGGATCGGCAAACCGTTAAGCACCAGGCAGGCAACGCCCGCCAGCACCAGAATGAACAGCGCCACCGGGAAGAACTTAGGTCGGGCCAGCGGATGAAACGAGGCGACCAGCAGCCCCCGGTATCGCCCCAACCCGACCGATACGTGCCAGATCAGCGTTACCGGCAACACCACCAGCCCCACGATCGCGTGCGTCAGTCGGGCCAATGTGTACACGACGGGCGGGCCCATCGGGTTCAACAACACCTGGGCGGTTGCGAACATCACCAGGCCACCGATCAGGAGCGTCAGGTGCGACCTTCGTACTTGTCTTTTTCGCAAAGCGTACGCTATCAACGAACAGATCACCGCGGCAGCGAAGATAATGGCCGCAAGCAGATGCACCATGTTCACCCGACCCGGCCAAAACCACCAGGGCAAGTGACCGGTTGTCAGCGACCAGTCGGGTTGGGCGATTGCGTGCAGGCTCAGGCCGGTCGCCATCAGCACCAGCATGCTGAGCCCCAACAGCCAATGCACCAGGCGAAACAGGTAAGAATAGGGTATAGGTTTCCTTGTGTCGGATTTCTCTTCCATTACCATCTCTCGGCGGTTACTTCGATGCCGCAGAGCACCGGTTTGGCCGTGCTGCCGGCGGCCGGTGTTAGCGAAACTTTCAATTGGTTGACGACCTCGACACCCTTGAACTCCCTGACCACGGCCTTGTTGGTTCGGCCAGCCTGCTTGAGGATGTCGAATCCGGCGAGCACTTTTTTGTCCTGAATGAAGATATCGAACACCCGCCGGCCCGGCTCGATCTGGTCCAGCTCGGCGAAGTGCAGTCGCACGGTATACTTGCGAGGCGCGTCGGCGTTCTTGGCCAGGGTGAGCGTGGCGGAACTGAACTCCTTCAGCCCGGATGCCGCGACCCAATCGAGCGTTCCGGCGGCCCTGTCAGCGGCCCTGTCGGCGGCCCTGTCGGCCTCGATGCGCGAAGAGTGATAGCGGAACGGCTTGGGCGGATCGGGGTCCAGCGCAATGGGGATATTGGGCGAAGGGCTGCCGCCGCTGGGCCAATCGAGCCAGAGCGTGCCGTCACCCACGCGACGGTCGCCCGGCGCGCCGAAGTTGATCCCCACGCGACGAATCGGCAGACCCTCCCAGACGAGCGAATTGAACGTCCAAACCTCCACCGCCGGATCGTGGCACATGGCTAGCGAGGTTTGATTCTGATAGTTGCAGGTGCAGGTTCGCGTATATTCGGGCGCGTTGAGCAGGCCGCCGGCGGCGACCAGGTTCGAGGTGCAGCCCGACTTGAACCCGCCGAAATTGCCCGTCCCGCCGTCGTTTTGTAGGTCGTAGAACCCGGCCGCCGCCGAGCGGAACAGCAGCAGGTTCCGCGAGCCGGTTGCCGTGTTGCAGCCGTAGTTTCGGGTGAACCGCCAACTGACCGGTTCGCCGGTGAGCGGGTGTTTTCGGATCTTGGGCTTGCCGGTCAGGAGCGAGTAGGCGGGCCCCTGCGTGATGATCGAATCGCCGTGCAACAGGCAAGGCCCGCCGTAGCTGAGCGCAAGGTCCTTCCAAATTACCTTTCCGTCGGCGCCCCGATAGGCGACCATTCCCTGGTTTACTTCATCGCGTGCCCGGTCCCGAGCGGCACTGCCGGCTTGCAGCAGAATGTCGTGTTCGGCCGAGTAGTTGAGGAACGTGCCGAAGACGTCCTCGCCGGCGCTCCAAAGTTCTTTTCCGCTTCCCAGGTTCAAGGCCATCAGTCGCGGCGCGTATTGCTCCAACATTTGGCCGCGACGCTTCAGGGCCTTCTGCTTTTCGGGCGAGACGGCGTCGATGGCAAATAGCTTGCCGCCGGCGACGGCGATGTTGTTGTGACGGAAGCCGTAAACCGCGTCCCGCTCCCAAAGCTGCTCGCCCGTCTGCCGGTTGAAGACGACCAATCGCCGGCTGGCGGACGCGTAGCGCGCCGGAGTCAACTCGCTGCTTACGGATCGAGCCGGCTTTTCGTCGGCTTCGGCAGTGACCGCGCCGTTGCCATTGTCGACGACCAGATAAGGGTCGAGGCTGAAATCGCTGCTGGCGGCGGTAACGTTATGGCCTTCGATGGCGATCACGTTTCGGCCCGGCCGGATCAGCTTGCGGAACTCCTTGATCGGAAAGCGTTCGTGGCCGGCTATCTCGTGGCTACGGATCTCGGTGACGTCGGGCCCCCGTCCGGCGGCTATGCCCGACCGAACCACCTCTTGGCCGTTCAGGTAGGCGATGAAGGCGTCGTCGTAGTTTATCAGCAGGGCCATTCGCTTGGCGTCGGCCGCCTCCCGGCCGTCAAAGCTCTTGCGAATGTAAAGCCGGCTGAAGCGGCCCTGCATCTTTAGCGTGGTGCGGTCGTCGTCGTCGCCGTAGCCGAACCCGGCGACACCCGTCTTCCAACCGCGCATTTTGAAATCAACGCCGGTCCAGCGATCGGCCAGATCGGCGCCCATCACGTACTCCCACTTGTCGTTCGGTTTGATCAGATGTTTATCGCCCGAGTTGGCGGTCGATTTCGCCGGCCCGGCGGACGGCTCAACGACGACCGGCGTGGAGGTGGCCACCAGCATATCGCCGTCGGCCGCGATGAATCCCCAATTCGGCCGCTTTCCGTCGGGCCCCGCCTTGAGCGTGAAGCGTTTCTTCTCCCGGCCGCTAGCCGCGTCGAGTTCCAGAATCGTATCGGCAAGCACGACGTAGACACAGTCCACCAGCGTGACGTAGTTGCCGCCGATCTCGCCGGCGCCCGGCTGATGGGACGTGTTATCGTAGAACTCACCCAAGTCGGGCATCTCCTTCTGCCAGAGCAGCCGGCCGGTGTAAATATCGATCGCGCGGAGCATGTTGCGGCCTTCGATAAGCAGTCGACCACCGGCCACTTGCGGCGAGGGTCCGTGACCGTGTCGGGGCAACACCTCGTCATTCGACGGCCCGCCGAACCATAACAGGCCAAGCGGTGTTTTGACTAGCGTATCGTTGGATACGACGCTGTTGGCCGCGTCGCCGTAATTATGCGTCCAATCGGCCGAGCCGGGCAGGGCACCGTCGCGAATCAACATCGACCAGTTCTCGCCAGCCGATTTCACCCGGGCGGAGACCAACTTTGCTTCATCCACCAAACGCCGGAGCTTCTCGGCGTTGACCCTCAGACATGCCTTGCCGCCGTAAGGCCGCAGCGACCTGAACAGCGTTTTAATAAACGGCGTACCCGGAGTTTTGATGGACGGCGTACCCCGATCAATACCCGCCGCCCGCAAATCGCCAGACACGGCCAGACTGGCCATGTACGGTGGCAGGGCGAAGGTGGCCGGATCGCCCACGTGGGCGGAAACCCGAGTGCCGTACAGCCCGGCGTCGTCCATGCGGCAGCGGAAGGCTTCGACCTTCTGGGCGTCGGGATCGATCGCCAGCAGATGCAGCTTCGAGCCGCGCACCAGCGCCTCGGCCAGCCGGCCGCTGCCCAGGCCGAACATCAGGCAGTAGCCTTCATCCACGTGAGACGTCTTGCCGATCGAATCGGCCTGATCCTGCAAGGGGTTCACATCGCCCGGCGGGTCGGCCTTGGCCTGGTGAACCGTTGGCATTCCCCGTTTTGCGCCGAAGCAACGGATACGCCCGTCGGTGGTAACCACGAAGAGCTTCTCGTCGGCGGCCAGCATTGTCCAGGGCTTGCCTTCGAAGGAACCCTGCCAGGCAATCTCCGCCCGACCCTTTTCGGAATCTACTCGAACGGCCGTTACGGTATCTTCGTCGCCAAAATAGAACCGCGAACCCGCCTTGAGGAACAACCGTTGGGGGCCGTCGGGGAGTTGCACCTTCCATAGCGGCGCGAGTTCCTGCCGCTTGACCGTCACCGGCTTGCCCTTGCGATCGGTTGATTTGGACGACTTCTCTTCTACCTGCAAACTCTGGGCGACCAGTTGTCCGCCCGATACATGGTAGACGGCCTGGGCGTCGTGGATGACCATCGGCATCCGGCAGATGGCCTTGCCGTCGGAGATCTGGCTCATGTTGATGCCGTCGAAGAACCATTCTCCGACGGAGCTGACGCGATGTGTACGACTGCCCTTCTTGGCCCAGTGGAAATGGAGTTGCCGGCCCGTCTTCAGATCGAAGCAGGCCGGCGAGGTTCGACCACCCGGCGCGACCAGCCCATGCTCGGTAGCCGCAAGCTGTCCGCGTGGAATGAAGCCGCTGAAAGCGGGGCTGTTGTGCGGCTGAATCGTATAGTTCGACCCGTCGCCACTGTTTGTCCAGATGGGCTCGCCCGTCCTGGCGTCGACCGCCTGGATGAATATGCCCATGAAGGTCCAGATGCTGGCCGTGAAGTAGACGGTTCCGTCGTGTAGGACCGGGCCGGTTCGGATCGGCCAGGTGGAGATCAGCCGTTCGTTACCCAGCACGCGGCGATCGGTTGGTCCGCCGCGACGTTTCCAAATGAGCGAGCCCCGAGCAGCGTCGAGGCAATACAGGTAACCGTCGTCGGAGCCGAAGTAGACCTTGCCGTCGGCGGCTATCGGCGCGAAGCGGACCGGGCCCTCGGCATGGAATCGCCAGCGCCGCTCGCCAGTTTCGGTATCATGGGCCGTCACGCTGTCGCTGACCATCGAAGGCACGAAAAGCAGCTTGCCGGCGGCCACCGGCGAGTAGGATTCGTCGAACCGAAGCGAGGGCTGGCTGGCCGGCCAGACCGGCTTGGGCTGGGGCAGCACGCGGGTCCACTGCAAGTGGAGCTTGGCTGGCAGTTCGTCGGGCGAGACGGCTCCGCCGCCCGCGTCGTAGCCCCACTGCGGCCAATCGCCGGCCACGGCGGGGATGCTGAGACATCCAAGCAGACACAGTGCGGCGACAACAGGTGCAATCAGCTTCATCGTGCAAGGGACCTTATGCATGTTTTGGTGTCTCCCAGTGAGGAATTGTTTGTGACCGTCAGATTGTATATTCGAGCCGCGGTGATGGGTGCCACTGGCGTCTCGCCAGTGCAATACAAACCGGAGCTTGCTCGTTATTGTTCCTGGAGATCGTTACGCGTATGTGCGGCCACAAATGGGTGCAATCAGTTTCACGGTATAAGGGACCTTGTGCATGCTTCGGTGTCTCCCGATATGGAGCCGCGGCGTCCTCGCCGCGGGTTACGGTGCGTTGTCGACATGGGCCGCGATAGCAAAATCCGTTCCGCCGCGACGTAACCCGCCCCGAGGACGGGGCGGCTCCGACGTTCGCAAGCGCAACGGACATTAGCTAAGTCTCCGCAAGTACGTGGATGTCTTCGGTGGCGATCACGGGACGCACGCGGCTGCCGACTTCAAGGTTCAGACCGCCATATTCCTTCTTCGCCAGCATTACCAGCAACTCGATCTCCGGTCCGCAGGCGACCGTCACGCAAACCGTCGGGCCAAGATCGGCCATGTACCGTACCGAACCTTCCAGTACCGTGGCGTCCGGTGTCGCTTCGACACCGCCGGTCGCCAGCCGGATGTTTTCCGGCCGCACCACGACGGTAACATCCGCCTCGGCAACACCCGCCTTAAAAAAATCGCCCGCCGGCTTGGGAGCCAGCAACTCGATGCCGTCGGAACAAGTCAGACGCAACCGATCGCCTTCCAACCGGGCGCGGGCCGGCAAGAGGTTGCCCGACCGAACGAATTGGGCCACGAGCCGGCTGTTGGGCCGTTCGAGGATCTCCCGCGGCGTGCCCACCTGAAGTATTCGACCTTCGTAGAGTATACCGACGCGGTCGGCGACGGCCAGCATTTCGGCGAAATTGTGGCAGACGTGCAGCGTGGTGGTTCGCGTCTCTTGCTGGAGTTGTTTCAATTGGCGGCAGAGGTAGTCGCGGGTTTGCTCGTCCAGCGCGCTGACCGGTTCGTCCAACAGCAGCACGCGCGGCCGGATGGCCAGCGCCCGGGCCAGTGCCACCCGTTGCTTCTCGCCGCCGGATAGTTTTTGAGGCAGCCGGTCGGCCAGTTGTGCCAAGTCGAGTTGATCGATCAACTGGTCGACCCGCTCGGCGCAAGCGGCGCGAGTCAGGTCTCCGTATTGCAGTCCGAAGCCGATGTTTTGCCGGACCGTTTTGTGCGGGAAGAGCGCGTAGTCTTGCGGCAGATAGCCGATGCCCCGGTATCGCGGTTCCAGATGGGTAACGTCGGAGTCGTCGATTGTGATCCGTCCGGAGCCGATTCGGCACAATCCGCACAGACACTCGCCAAACAGCGTCTTGCCCGACCCGCTGGGTCCCAACAGAACGAAGTACTCACCCGGCTCGACATCGAGCGAGACGCTCTTCAGCGAGAATGTACCGACGGAGAAGTTCAGTCCTTCGACGTGGATCATTGTCGGCCGAGCCCCACGATGCGGATTCCAACCAGTGCGGCGGCGGCCAGCGCGAGCATGAGAATGGCCACGGCCAGGGCGACTTCAATTCGGCCGACCGATTGTTCCAGGTAGATTGTGGTGGGCAGCACCTCGGTTCTCATGCGGACCGCGCCGACGAAGACCATCAAGGGCCCGAAGATACCGAAGGCCCTAGCCCAAATGAGGATACCGCCGGCGATGATACCGCGTCTGGCCAGCGGCAGCGCCACGCGGAAGAAGGCGCCGGTCCGACTGCAACCCAGGGTCATGGCAACGTGTTCGATTCGCGGATCGATGCCGTCGAAAGTGAGCTTCAGCGCCCGAATGCCGAACGAGGCCGAGACGAGGAACTGGCAGAGAATGATCCCCTTCTTCTGAAAGACGAACTTCAGGCCGGCCCCTTCTTCGATCCATCGCCCCAGGCCGGTTTGGAAGAAGACCAACAGCGAGAGCCCGACGATCAGCGGCGGCAGCAGGATGGGCAGGTCGACGATCGAATCGACCAGCACGTGGCCGGGAAACCGGTAGCGGCTCAAGGCGTATCCCATGGGAATGGCGAAGAGCAGGCCGATAATCACGGTGACGCCGCTGGTCCAAAGCGAGAGCCACATGGCGGCGCGAATTTCGCGAGCCTGCAACACCTCAAGAACCGCCTGCCGGTTGGTATAGCCGACGTCGGCCGCTATCAAGGCCAGCCAGCCGACCACGAACAGACCGACAAACGTCAGCATGGCGGCTGCGAAGAGCCGGCTGTGCAATCCTCCCACCGGCGTGGTGGTACGGGGCTCGGCAGACAGCGGATGGTTCACGGCGTGAGGCTCGGAGGGCGTATATTGACTATTGATCTTTGCATAGTCAATGCGCGGATCAAGGGGGTTCCGCCGGGGAAC
>CAZDHN010000013.1:0-23277 GCA_964505115.1 uncultured Planctomycetaceae bacterium | reverse complement strand
CCCGAGCCGGACGCTCGACCGCGCTACGTCCCCAAACCGGCCAAGCCCGCCGACTCCGAACTGAACGACGACCTGATCCTGCTCGGTCCCGGTGCGCAAGCTGCTGCCGGCAGTCCGGCCCAGCGGCGTCTGGCGGCTGCCCGATCGAGCACGGCCGGCCGGCCCGCTCCCAGCGTGGCCCAAGTGGAGCGGACACTCTCCCAACAACGGACACGGCTGCACGAGGAGGCCCGGGACTGGTTCGATCGCGGCACGGCGGCCGAGCAGTCGGGCAAGAGCAGCGTGGCCAGGCTCTACTACCAGATGGCCGCCCGCCGCGCATCCGGCGAGTTCAAGCAGCAAATCCAGGCCCGGCTGGATGCCCTGCGGTAGCAGGCTAAGTGCGGGGTTGGATTGTTCGGGAGGGCGAGGCTCCGGCTCGTTTGCAGCTCTCCCGCGGCTGGTTGCCATGGGATCGTCGACCGTGTAGAATGGACGCTTGTGGACAAGTCCGATTCCTGATTTGGGGGTAGTAGTGGAACATAGCACCGCCGGGGCCGAAAATATTGTGGCGGGCCGATCCGACCGGGCGCTCAAACGGGCTCTGGTCGCGGCCAGAACCGCCGAAGACAATCGTGGCCGCGATATCGTCGTGCTCGACACCCGCGAATTGACCACCTTCTTCGACTACTTCGTGTTGGCCTCCGGCACCAGTCGTCGGCAACTTCACGCCATGAGCGAGGAGATCGACCACGCCTTGGAAGACAGGATGGGCGACCGGCGGATGGGCATCGAAGGCTACGCCGAAAGCCGATGGATCCTGCTCGATTACGGCGACCTGATCATCCACCTGTTCGAGCCCGAGACCCGCGAGTACTACGCGCTGGAGGAGCTTTGGGCTCGGGCCAAGCGGGTTCCGTTTGAACCTCGGTCGAGCAAAACGGAACCCGAGGACGAAGCCAATCCACCCAGTCCCAAGTAGCCGACCGTTTGGCATGACGCATCGACGGTTATCCAACTTCTCTTGCGGTTTGCTTCCCGTGTCGGGAATTCGCATTGGGTGCCGCCGCCGATAGTCGTCCATAAACTTACTCGTAATGAGGTATACTGTCAGCCCATGAGTATTCTCTCAGAATTGAAGGCCCGCTTTCGCGGACCCCTGACGGATCTGGTCGATGATCCGAGTGGGCCCTTGGAGATGATCCGCCGTAGCCAGGACCCCAAGTTCGGCGACTATCAGGCGAACTTCCCCATGGCGCTGGGCAAACGGCTGGGGCGTCCACCACGCGATGTGGCCACGGAGATAGCCAAGCGGCTCGACCTGACCGGGTTCTGCGACCCGGCCGAGGTGGCCGGCCCGGGGTTCATCAACCTCCGCGTCCAAAACGACTGGCTCAGTGGGCAACTCTTCCGCGCCGTGGCCGACGACCGACTGGGAATCGCCACCAGCGACGACCCGCGAGCCTACGTTATCGACTACTCGGCGCCCAACGTGGCCAAGCCGATGCACGTGGGCCATATCCGCTCGACCGTCATCGGCGACGCGCTGGCCCGAACGCTCCGCTTCCTCGTGCACAACGTGGTTACCGATAACCACCTGGGCGACTGGGGTACCCAGTTCGGCATGATCATCCACGGATACCGAAACTTCGTCGACGAGAAGGCCTACCGAAAGGCGCCCGTCAAGGAGCTCGCCCGGCTCTACCGGCTGGTCCGGCAACTGATGGACTACCGCGAGGGGAAGCGGCGGTTGTTGCTGGGTGGACTGGAAAAGGGAATCGCCGAGCAGGAGGCCAATCTCCAGGCCCAACGCGAGGCCGCCGGCGTCACCCGGGGTAAAAAGCCACACAAGAAGACGGCCAAGGCGCTCAAGCGTTTGGAGAACGATCTTCAGCAGGCTGGGGCGGAGTTGGCCGCGTTGAAGGAGAAGCTGGCCGTTGTGGAAGACGATCCGGCCCTATTGAAGCTGGCCGACAAACATCCCGACATCGAGTCGGCCGTTCTCGGCGAGACGGCCAAGCTACACGCGGGCGACCCGCGAAACCTGGAACTCTGGCAGGAGTTTCTTCCTGCCTGCCAGAAGGACATCGAGCAGATCTACAAGCGGCTCGATATCCAGTTCGACCACACGCTGGGCGAGAGCTTCTATAATGATCGCCTGCCCGCCATCGTCAAGGAGCTGCGCGACAAGGGCGTTGCCGAGCCGAGCGACGGCGCGATTTGCGTCTTTCTGGAAGGGCACGACGTGCCGATGCTGATCCGCAAGAAGGACGGCGCGTTCCTATATGCGACCACCGACCTGGCCACGATCCGCTACCGCATGGAGACCTGGAAACCGGACGCCGTACTGTACGTGGTCGATCATCGCCAGAGCCTGCATTTCGATCAGCTTTTCGCCGTCACCCGGCTGATGGGTTACAAAGACGTGGAGCTTCAGCACGTCACTTTTGGCACGGTGTTGGGTGGCGACGGCCGGCCCTTCAAAACCCGTTCCGGCGATACGGTCGGCCTGGAAGGTCTGTTGAACAAAGCCGTTCTCCGCGCCGGGGCGATTGTCTGCGACAACGACGACGCCAAGCCCAAGGGGCCCGAGCTTTCGCCCAAGCAGCGGGCGGAAGTGGCCGAAACGGTGGGTATCGCCGCGCTGAAATACGCCGACCTGTCGCAAAACCGAACCAGCGATTACGTCTTCAGCTACGACAAGATGCTGGCCATGACCGGCAATACGGCCACCTACATGCAGTACGCCTACGCCCGAGTGCGAAGCATTTTCGCCCGGGGTAACGTCGACGTCGACGCGCTTCGGGTTTCCGCCGCGCGTATCACGCTCGACGCGCCGGCCGAACGGGCGCTGGCGATCGAGTTGCTCCGCTTCTCCGAGGCGCTCGAGTTGGTGCTGGCCGACTACCGTCCCAACCAGCTTACCAGCTACTTGTTCGAGCTGGCCAACCGCTACTCGACCTTCTTCGAGCAGTGCCCCGTCCTCAAGGCCGAGACGGCACAACTCCGCCAAAGCCGCCTGCTGCTTTGCGACCTGACCGCTCGAACCATCCAAAAAGGCCTTCAACTGCTGGGCATCAAGGTGGTGGAGAAGATGTGAGGGTTGCTTGTCTTACCGGCACCTGCCGCCGTCAGACTTTCCGCAACGGAAACTACTTCAGCGGAATGGCCGGAAGCCGTTTGAGCGTTTTGTTGGCCGGGTCGACCATGATCCCCACCGATTCCAGAGCGGTAACTCCCAGGAGTGGTTCGACACCCGGATCCGCGAAGATGACCCGGCCGGCGGTTGTCTCGCCCATGAATTCGATCCGGACCAGACCGTAGGGATACTCCCTCACGGTCCCGTCGGCCAACTCGTAGGCCATCTTGCCCTCTTGGGAAACCCCGATCTTTTCCAGTTCATCTCGGGGTGCCATCGAATCCGTCGCCCCAGTGTCGACGAGGAAAACAGCCTCATACGAACCTTGCGGGCCCTGCAGGCTTGTGAGCTTTGTCGTGACCTTTGTCAATCCCATGGTGGTTTACCCCCAGGCTTGTCAGTTGTGCCTCGCCGCGGCCGGGTCGGTTGTACGTGCCGTCCGTTCCCGTCACCCCCCATGCAAAGTATATCACGATTGATCCCGGAGGTGAAGCCACGCTTGACCCGGTACGCCATAGTCGGCACAATTCATGCATGATTGCTTAGCCGTCACGCCCGCCTACCCTCCCGCCCCGAGCCGCAAGGAGTTGTCGCCATGAGAGCCGTTTGCTTCCTCGTTCTGCAATTGATCTGTTGCGTTTCCCTGGCCGCGCCGAAGCTGGACGAGCAGCCGGCGGGCGATTCCGAATGGGGATACCGGCCGGCGGCGGGCGCGGTGTCGGCGACCACGCCACCCAGCTTCTCCTGGCGGCCGCGGCGGAAGATCGCCTCCTGGGAGATCGAGTGCGGGCGAGGCGACGGGTTCGACGCGATCGAGTATCGCGCCGGAGGAATCACCTTCAACGTACATTGCCCGCCCAGAACGTTTCCGTCAGGCAGCTACACCTGGCGATACCGGGGTGTCGACGAGAAGGGCGGCAAGACGAACTGGAGCCAGCCGCGCAAGTTCAGCATCGCCAGCGACGCAACCGAGATGCCGCTACCCGAGCGCAAGGAGTTATTGGCTCGCGTGCCGAAATCCCACCCGCGTCTGTTCGTTCGTCCGGAAGACGTACCCCGGCTGCGTGAAATGGCCAAGGGCCCGTTGAAGGATCGCTACCAGGAGCTTGTCGCCCGATGCGATAAACTCCTAGCCCATCCTCCCAACACTACCGAGCCACTCAAGTATCCGCCCGGCACCGTTTCGCACAGTGAAGAGTGGCGTGAAATCTGGTGGGGCAATCGGGTCCACACAACCAAGGCGCTCGACGGCGCCGCCACGTTGGCCTTCACGCGGATGCTGGGCGGCAAAGAGGAGTACGGCCGCTTGGCCAAGCGAATTCTGCTGGCCTGCGCCAAGTGGGATCCGAAGGGCGCCACCGGCTATCGCTACAACGACGAGGCCGGCATGCCCTACAACTATTACTTCTCCCGTACCTATACCTTCCTGCATGACGAGCTTTCTGAAGAGGAACGGGCCGAGTGCCGCCGGGTGATGAAGATTCGCGGCGAGGAGATGTACGGGCACCTCTATCCGCGCCATCTCTGGCGACCCTTTTCCAGCCACAGCAATCGAGCCTGGCACTTCCTGGGCGAGATCGGTATCGCCTTCCACGGCGAGATCGAAGGCGCCGACGACTGGACTTGGTTCGCCACGAACGTCTTCTTCAATACCTATCCGGTCTGGTGCGGCGACGACGGCGGCTGGCACGAAGGGACCTGCTACTGGGCGAGCTACGTGGGCCGCTTCACCTGGTGGGCCGACGTCATGCGGACGGCCCTGGGGATCGACGCCTACCGCAAGCCATACTTCTCGCAGGCCGGCTACTATCCGATGTACCTGATGCCGCCCGGCAAGCTCGGCGGCGGGTTTGGCGACCTGACGGCACGCCGGACCGCGCGGCGAAACGTACCGCTGGTCAGCCAGCTCGCGGCGCAGTCGGGCAACGGCTACTGGCAATGGTATGTCGAGCAGATGGGCGGCCCGAGCCGAGGGTCGGGATACGTGGGCTTCGTTCGCGGCATGTTGCCCAAGGTCGAGCCCAAGGCGCCCGACGCCCTGCCCACCTCCCGGCTCTTCGGCGGCATCGGCCAGGCGTTTCTCAACACAACGCTCGACGACGCCAAACAAGACGTCCAGGTGCTGTTCAAGTCGAGCCCGTTCGGCACGTATTCGCACGGCTACGATGCCAATAACTCGTTTCTGCTTTGGGCCTACGGGCAGCGGCTCCTAATCCGTAGCGGATACCGCGACATCTACGGCAGCAAGCACCACCGCGACTGGATGTGGAGCACGCGGTCGGGTAATTGCATTACGGTCGACGGGCACGGGCAGATGCCGCGCCGTTCACTTGCGGCCAAGGGACGGATCGTCGCCTTCCAGACCACGCCCTCGATCGACGTCGTGGCCGGCGAGGCGGGCAAGCCCTACCGGACCGACTCGGACAGCGGTGAAAAGGGCCGGCTGCTGGACCGCTTCACGCGGACCATAATTTTCGTCAAGCCGGAACTCGTCATCGTCTACGACCGCCTGGCCGCTCGGCAGAAGTCGACTTACACGTATTGGCTGCACGCCGTCAACCAGTTCACGGTGAACGATCAGCGCGACATCCGTTTGAAGGTGAAAGACGTCGGCTGCGATATATCCATCCTCGCGCCCGAGGGTCTCAAGTTCAGCCAGACCGATCAGTACGATCCCAACCCGCGGCCGCGCATCACGCTCCGCGAATGGCACCTGACGGCAACCACGCCCTCGAAAACCAAGACGACGGAGTTCGTCGCCCTCTACCGCCCACACCGGCTCGACAAGCAGACCGAGCGGAAGGCGCAATTGAAACGGATCGACGGCGGCTACCTGCTCTCGGCCGAACTGGGCGACGGCCGGATTGTGGCCCTATTACCCAACGACGACTCGGCCACCCTCCGCGCCGACGGTCTTACCACAACCGGCAAGATCCTCGTCCAGCGCCGCCGGGCCGACGGTAGCGTTGAAAGCACCGTGACCGTAGAGCCGCGCGAGGATTAATAGCCTATTTGGAGTGCGGCGATTCATCGCCGCTTTCTGAACGAGTGAAAGGCTTGGGGTGATAGTTTTAGGGTGAGCGCTTGCATTGGTCGCCGATTGCCTTGGGTGCCACTGGCATCTTGCCAGTGTCTTTCGGCGCTTGGCTTGTTGTCGGAACACGAGTGTTCGTTCGTTGTTCCAGAAGATGCCAGATCGGCCGTAACCGTGGAGCAGGAGACCACAAGCCTGGGGCTCAAGAGCACTGGCGAAACGCCAGTGGCACCCAACGCGTTCCCACGCGGAAGCGTGGGAACGAGTAGCGTCAGAGCAGCACTTCGTCCAACGGGCGTTTGGGGACGTGGTGCGTGCCGTCGGCGTCGCGCCAGTAGGGGCGCGGGTCGGGATCGGTGCCGTGCTCCAGCACGATCGTCTCGTTGGGAACGCCCAAGGCCACGACCAGGAGGATTTCCAGGTGCTCGGGAATCTCTAGCACGGCGCGTAGGGCCTTCTTGTTGATCGAACCGACCATGCAGCCGCCAAGCCCCTGTTCTACGGCGGCCAGCAAGATGCTTTGGGCCGCTATGCCGTCGTCCCAGCGGACCTGCTTCGATACTTTTGTATCGCCCAGGATGACAACGTAACCGGTCGGCCGCTCGTCCTCGGCCGGACCCGCCCAGTCTTTCAAGGCGGCCGCCCAACGCAGGCAGGCGAACACCCGGGCGTTGGTTTCCGGCTCGCGGGAGATTTTGTACTTCAGCGGTTGCAGATTGGCCGCCGAGGGACAGAGCCGGGCGAGGTCGACCAGCCGGACCAGCGCCGCCCGATCCGGCCGCTCGTCCTGACGAAACCGGCGATAGCTGCGGTTCCGGTTCAGCAATTCTTCGATGGTCATGATGTATTTTCCGCTGGTCGTGTTAGCCCCGTCGCCTGCGACGGGTGAAAGTGGAGAAAACTGGCCCGCCAGCCGGTCGCCTGCGACCGGGCTAACTGCTGAAGGCTAAACGAGTATTGGAAACGCTAATCTCCCAGGCAGAGTATTTGTCCGTCGCGGGTTGAGTAGTAGAGGCGGCCGGCGGCGATTGCCATGCCGTCCCAAAGCGGCTCGGGCAGAGTTTGTTTGGCGATCAGCTTGCCATCGGCCGGGTTGAGCACGCGCAGATCGCCGTCGCTGCCGGCCACGAAGAGGCGGTCGGCGGCAAGGACCATGGCGTCGATGGTCGGCACGTCTTTTTCCTTTCCAAAAACGTCGACTTTCCAGGCGGCCTTTTCGGCCAGACGATGGCTACGCCAGGGCATCTTGCCTTTCCGGCTCAACTCCGAAGCTGCCCAGCCGGTCATCCATCGGGTGTCGAACTTTTCGCCGCCGTCGAGGTTGAACTCGCGTCGATAGAGCGTGGAGGATTGTTGCAACGAGCCGAACAGGCGGTTATCGCGGAACACGACCAACGGCCGCAGCGGCGCGTACGACTTGATCCGCCTCTGGTGTCGCGGCGCGTAGGACCAGCATCCTTGCGGCACCATGGCCGCCCCGCCGCCCGTGTTCAGCTTGGCAAAGGCGGCCCAGCGATCCAGCGACATCTGGCCCGTCTTCCGATCGAATACCCAGCGCGACATGGCCAGGCCGTCGCCTTGGCGGTTCAATAGATCAAAGTTATCGAATTCCAGCGAGGAGCAATCGTAGAAGTTTGTTTGCGGTACGCTGTTCAGCCGCCGGACCCAGTTGATCTTTCCGCTGGCCGGCTCCACGGCGAAGATGAAGATTCCGCCGTCGGCCAACGACTGACGCCCGGCCGCGAAGTAGGCCACGTCGTCGATCACCAACACGCTGCCGGGCACGGGCCAGGGCGACTCCAGTTGCCCGTAGGCCACGATCTGTTCTTCCAGCGGCGCCACCCGGCGCTGCCAAACCAGCCGGCCGTCGTCGGCTCGCAGGCAATACACCCGACCGCTCTTGGCACCGAACAGGCAGAGCCCCTTGTGGACTGTTGGCGGCGTGTCGACTCGCCCGTTGGCCGTGAATCGCCAGGCGATTGAACCGCTGGCGGCGTCCATGGCGACCACTTCATGGGCATCGGGTCGGGCGACGATAACGCGGTTGCCGGCGATAGTGGGCGCGGTAACGGGTCCCTTAACGAAGCAGTTCTCCCGCCAGTCGGCGACGATGGGTCCCGACGGCCTCTTGCCGCCCAAATCGACCGACCAGAGCGGCTTGAGGTTCGTCGGTGCCGCTGCCGGCGTGCTTCCGCTGCGCCACGAATCGTGACGGTAGCAGGGCCAGTCGGCGGCCGTTTCGGCACTGGCGGGGCTCGGTGGGGCGGCGCCGCGCTGGAGTGGGAAGTCCATCTTGGCAACGTCCATGTCGGCAACGTCGCCACCCGGCCGCTTCGGCGCCATGGCCGTAAAGCCTCGCACCATCGGCCAGCAGACGCAATGTTTGGGGGTCGCGTAGATCAGCCCGTTGGCGGGCACCCAGCCGCCGTCCCGACCGCAGGCGGCTTTGGTGATCCGGTTGGCGTCGAGCTGGCCCGTCCGAAGGTCCGTAAGGTCCATCTCGCCGGAGATCATGTATCGGCAGGTCATCACATGAGGAAAACAGTGCGTCAGTCCGGCGGGATGGGTTACGAGCACCTTGCCCGTTTGCATGTCGAGTGCCGACACCTTGACGGGCAGCCGCTTCTTGTTCGCGTCCTTGCCGCCGTGCAGCAGCCAGAGCCAGTCGCCCATGAATATGGCTCGGGCTTGTCGATTGTGGTTCGCGCCTGGCAGGTAGGCATGATCGAAGCGAACCCGCCCGTCGGCCGCGTCGACGATATGCAGGGCGTTACCCGGCCCGTCGTTGTTGAGCGTGGAGACCTCGAAGGCCACGACGCCCTTGTGGTAGACGGTTCGTTTGACCTTCGGTAGCCAGTCGAGATCGGCGCGTCGCCAGCGGACTTCGCCGGTTTGCATGTCGAGCACGACGGCCTCGATCGTCTCGGCCCGCTTGTCGTTCCCCACGATTAGCGCAACCGTATCGTCGCCCGCCACCACGTAGCGCGGAGCCGAGGCCGAAAAGGTCCATTTGAGCTTGGCCGATTCCACGTCCAGCGCCCGGACCGAGTCGCTGCTGACGACAATCAGCGTGCCCCCGTCCGGAGTATTTCTGTCGAGCAGGACGGTTCGTGGCACTCCGGCGTCGGGATACTCGCGGACCGTTTCGCCGGTTGCCGCATCCAGCGCCAGGAGTTTCTTCTGCTGGACCGCGTAGACGCACTTGCCGTCGGTAATCGGTGGCGGCGTTTGCCCGCCGAGGTTCTTTGCGACGAAGTCGTCGCCGCTGGCTCCATTGGTCAGGTCGAGATTCCAGAGCCTCAGGCCGTTGAATCCGTCTCGCGCCAGCACGCCCGCATTGAAGTTCCGCCCGCCGGCGCTCACCATGCCTCGCACCTCGGCCGTCGCGCCGGCGACCCAGCGTACTCGACGCGGCGGCCCGACCAGCGAATCGTTCGAGGCGGCGTTTCCGGCGGCCGAGTGGCGGGGATGCGACCACTCGTCCATTTCGAGCGGACGCGGCTTCCCGGCCGTCAGCCAGGCGTCGGACTGGCTCGCGTCGACAAACCCGGCCGCCTGGAGTTGCTCGGCCGTCTGCTTACCCTTGGCAACCATCAGCCGGCCGTTGGGGCACAAGACGCGACTCGCCTCGCCCAACGACAGCCGGGCCGACTCTTGCGAAGTGACGATCAGCAGGTTGACCAGATTCTCCGTATACGGCAGGCGGCCGCTCTCGGGCAATCGCTCGACCGACACCAGGCCGTCGAGTCCCTCTGTATGCAGGCGTCGCCGTGCCTGGTCGATAAGCTGTTCGTCCGTTTCGAGCACTTGGACCAGGAACCGGCCGCTTGCCGCCAACTCGGTCACCCGGCCGATCTTCTCCGCGCCCACTTGCACGCAGAGCCCTCCGCCGGTGCCGGCCGTTTCAGCCGCCTTCAACCGGGAGGCGCCGATAGCCAGCGTCACCGCGCAAAGTGCCACCGTGATGAAGTGTTTAGCGCCCGTGATGGCAAACCGCCGCTGAAGCAAGACCCCTGCCTGGTGGAACTGGCGTTTCATGTGTGGCCCATTTGTGAATGTGAGGAACAGCGTGGAGAATACCCCTATATTCTCGCCGAATCGGCGCGGATTGCAAGTGCGTGGAGTTTGCGAGACTCCACGCCGTCTCGGAACGGTTCGCCGACAGCCGGTCTGCAATAGTGCCTTTTCGGTAACATTTCACCAGAATGGAAGCAGTCGCGTCGGCGATCCGGGTAATTTTACAGCCACCGCCACGGGCACAAAGAGCCGTGCTATGTTTCAGCAGAGTTGCTAGTATCCACGGAGTGTTCCGTGGATCTTTTCACCAGTCGAACTTGTTTTGGAGGGGCACTTGATGAGACGCTTTGCAATTCTTAGCGTGGCTTTTGCACTGTTGGTTATTGCCATGACGGCCACGGCCGAAGCCCGCCGGTTCCGATGCGGTAGGTGTTGTCAGCCGGCCTGCTGCGAGCCGGCCTGCTGCGAGCCGGCCTGCTGCGAGGTGATTTCTTGCTGCGAGCCGGCTGCTTGCTGCGAGCCGGCCTGCAATTTGGGTTGCTGCTTCAGGCGCGGCTGCCGAACCCGGAGCTCTTGGTCGTCCTGCTGCCCGACGGTCGGGTACACGACCATCGAGCGAACCAGCTCGGGTTGCTGCCAGCCAATCGCGGCCCCGGCGGCAGCCGAGCCGCCCGAGGCTTGACAATCGCCACGTCGCTCCCGTTGAACAGACGAGTCGGCGAGCCTTTATCCTCGCCGACTCGTTCCAAAAATCCGTTAGGCCGGGTCTCCTCGGAGACCCGGCCCTTTTTTCGTGTATTCTTGCTCTCGGGAAACAATGATCGGACACCGTCGCCGTCCTGCCCGTTTTTCCCCACTGGCAGGCAAATCGGCTGTCGGCCGGCAATTGTTGGCCAACCCGCGGGGTGAATTGTTGGACGCATGCGTCAGCGGCCCAACAATTCCGACATTTCCGTACTCCCGGTAGCTGAACTCGCAAGAGTTCAGACAGTGCGGGCTGAATTCTTGCGAATCCAGCTACGGACAGGGCGTCTTAAGACGGAAGGCGGCCATGAATCGCCGCGCTACACATGGGTGGGGCAATGCCCCCGCTGGGGCGCATTTGACATTGACCCGGGCTAGGGTTCGACTAGAATGTCGCGATTCCGCGCATTGGACGATAATCCCTACCCAAGTTACCACAACATGACAAAGCAACCACCGGAAGAGCCGGCCAGCGGTCGGGCCAAATTAGAGGCCGATCGACGGGAAAAACTCGAAAAAATCAGGCAATTGGGTATCGACCCATGGGGTGGGCGGTTCGACGATCACTCGCCAATCGGGCGGATTCGCGATCGGGAAGACGAGATCGTGGTCCATCCGCTCAAGGAAGGACAGCGGCATCCGGAGCAGGAAGGGCCCACCGTTCGGGCGGCGGGCCGAATCGTTCTGCAAAGAAAGAAGGGCAAGCTGATCTTCGCCGATATCCGCGACTGGACCGGCCAGATCCAACTCTTTATCGGCAAAAACCAGGTAGGAGAGGAAAACTGGGAAATGGCCCAATGCCTCGACCTGGGCGATATCGTGGGCGTCGACGGGCAACTCCGCCGCACGCAGACGGGCGAGCTGACCATCTTCGCCGAAGACCTGCACTTCCTCACCAAATCGATCTCGCCCCCGCCCGACAAGCATAAGGGACTGAGCGATCCCGAGTTACGGCAGCGGATGCGCTATCTCGACCTGATCCACACCGAGGGCGTACTGCCGCGGTTCCTCAAGCGGACGAAGATCGTGCAGTCGATCCGCCATACGTTGGCCGGCGAGGGGTTCGTCGAGGTCGAGGGGCCCACGCTGCACGCCATCGCCGGCGGCGCGGCCGCCCGGCCCTTCACCACGCACCATAACGCGCTGGATATCGACCTCTACCTGCGAATCGCGCTGGAGCTGCACCTCAAGCGGCTGCTGGTCGGCGGGGTGGAAAGGGTGTACGAACTGGGCCGCGTCTACCGTAACGAGGGCATCAGCCCCAGGCATAACCCCGAGTTCACCATGCTCGAGGTC
This sequence comes from uncultured Planctomycetaceae bacterium, assembly GCA_964505115.1. Taxonomy (GTDB): domain Bacteria; phylum Planctomycetota; class Planctomycetia; order Pirellulales; family Thermoguttaceae; genus CAZDHN01. Next base: position 11,068 of record CAZDHN010000013.1, on the reverse strand, counting down.
TACCAGGCCTACGGCGACTATCGCACGATGATGGACCTGACCGAGAAGGCGATCGTCGAGGCCATTCGAGCGACCGATCAGGAACTCGTACTCGATTGGGACGGAGAGCAGATCGACTTCACATCGCCGTTCCAGCGGAAGACGTACAACGAACTGTTTGCCGAGCAGACGGGCGTGGCGGCCGACGACGCGGCGGCCGTCAAGGCTTTGGCCGAGAAGATCGGTCTGGAGACGGCCGGCAAGCACGAGGACGTGATCAAGAACGAGGTGTTCGAGGCGAAGGTCGAGGACGCACTGGTTGGGCCGGTCTTTGTGCTCGACTATCCGGCCAGCATCTGTCCGCTCACCAAACGCAAGGCCGACGATCCCGAGGTGGCCGAGCGGTTCGAGCTATTCGTGCGCGGTATGGAAGTGGCCAACGCCTACACCGAACTGAACGACCCCGACCTGCAGGAAGAACTCTTTAGCAAGCAACTGGCGGGTCAGGCGGAAGAGGACTCGATGGCCACGATGGACCACGATTTCATCCAGGCCCTACGGCAAGGCATGCCCCCGGCCGGCGGCCTGGGGATCGGCATCGACCGCCTCGTAATGCTGCTGACCAACTCCCGCACAATCCGCGAAGTAATCCTCTTCCCACTGCTGCGTCCGGAAGGATAAGAAGGAGGTTGGAGGTCGAATTCCCGTCCGAGCCGCGGCGTCCTCGCCGCGGGTTACGTTGACGATGAGTTGACGTAAACCGCCCCGAGGACGGGGCGGCTCCGACCAACTATCCACTACCCACTACAATGTACAAATTTCTCATCTGCCTGCGTTATCTTCGCACGCGTTACATTGCCTTGGCGTCGATCGTCAGCGTCACGTTGGGCGTGGCCACGATGATCGTGGTCAACAGCGTGATGTCGGGCTTCACGACCGAGATGCAGAACCGGATCCATGGGATTCTCTCCGACGTGGTGTTCGAATCGCGGAGCCTGGAGGGGTTCCAGGACGCCGAATGGCACATGGAGAAGATAAACGAGGTGGCCGGCGACCAGATCGATGGCATGACCGCCACGGTCGTCGTGCCCGCCATGCTCAGCTTCCGCTACGGCGGTAATTGGGTCACGCGGCAGGTGCAGTTGATCGGCATCGACGAGGCCACGCAAGGTCGGGTGAGCGATTTCGGCCACTACTTGCAGCATCCCCAGAACCGCCGGGACCTCAGTTTCAAGCTGCGCGAAGGCGGCTACGACACGCTCGACCACCAGGCGGGCCCCGAGGCGAAACCTCGCCGGCAGATGGCCGACGCCGGTTGGAAGCATCGCCGTCGAGTCGCCCGGATCGAGAAGTTTGAACGCGAATTGTTCCCGCCCGAGGAGAAACCAGCAGGGCAGGAAAGTCCGGCCGCATCGGCCTCGGCGGACCCGTTTGCCACGGCGCGAAGTGCCAACCCGGCACAATCTGAGGCGGCCGAGTTCGATCCGAGCAAGCAACAGCACGCCGGTCTGGTGTTGGGTATCGCGCTATCGAGCTTTCGGAACAGGGAGGGCCAAGAGGGATTCCTGGTTCTGCCGGGCGACGACGTGAAGCTGACGTTTCCCACCGCCGGCACGCCGCCGAAGGCGATCAGCGACACATTCACGATAGTCGATCTGTACGAAAGCAAGATGAGCGAATACGACAGCAGCTTCGTCTTCGTGCCTATCAGGAAACTGCAAGAACTGCGCGGCATGATCGATCCCAGCAGCGGCATCGGGCTGGTTAGCTCGATCCAGATCAAACTGAAGCCGGGCGCCGACGGCCTGGCGGTCCGCGACAAGCTCCGCCAGGCGTTTTCGCCCCAGCTATATGGCGTGCAAACCTGGCGCGACAAACAGGGCGCCCTGCTAGCCGCCGTGCAAATGGAGACGGCCATCCTCAACGTGCTGCTGTTTCTGATTATCGCCGTGGCCGGGTTCGGCATTCTGGCCATCTTCTACATGATCGTGGTCGAAAAAACCCGCGATATCGGCATCCTCAAGGCGTTGGGCGCGTCGGGGCGCGGGGTGATGAGCATCTTCCTGGGCTACGGGCTCTCGCTGGGGTTGGTCGGCTCGGGCGTGGGGATGATCCTCGGGCTGCTGTTCGTGCGATACATCAACGAAATCGCCAAGGTGCTGGGCGAAATCACGGGCCGGCCGGTCTTCGATCCGTCGATTTACTACTTCTACAAGATTCCCACGATCGTCGAGCCGTTTACGATCGCTTGGATTGTGCTCGGCGCGCTTGGCATCGCCGTGGCGGCCGCCGTGCTGCCCGCCCGACGTGCCGCCCGATTGCATCCCGTGGAGGCGCTGCGCTATGAATGAGCACACCGAACAAGCGATCGGCGAGCGAGCTTCGTCGGACGTACAAGCCGGCGGTCCGCACTTCGATGTCCAACAACAGGTCGAGCAGATGGAATCCGTCCCCGCCGAGCCAACTGGCCCGCAAGAGCAGGACCAGAACGCCGAGGCGACGACCACTCATCAACTGGTGGCCATCGACCTGAAGAAGAGCTACCGGATGGGCACCGCCACCGTGCCCGTGCTGACCGGCACCAACCTGGGCGTGCATCAGGGCGAGTTCCTGGCGATTGTCGGGCAGAGCGGCTCCGGCAAGAGCACGCTGCTGCACCTGCTGGGCACGCTGGACGCGCCCGACTCGGGCGAGATCTACTTCGGCGATCGGCGGATCGACAATATCCCCAGCGCCGAGCGCGATGAGTTGCGAAACAAGCATTTCGGCATGATCTTCCAGTTCTACCACCTCCTGCCGGAACTCGATACCCTGGAAAATGTGCTGGTGCCGCTGATGATCGCCGAAAGCACCTGGGGGTTCATGCGTCGGCGGCGCGAATATCGTCGGATGGCCAAGGAACTGCTGGAACTGGTGGGGTTGGGGCACCGGCTGGGGCACAAGCCGCGTGAGCTATCGGGCGGGGAGATGCAACGCACGGCAATCGCCCGGGCGCTGATCACCCAGCCCGAGCTACTGCTGGCCGACGAGCCGACCGGCAACCTCGACAAGGGCACCGGGCAGGAAATACTGGAAATACTCCGCCGCTTGAACGAAGAGCAAAACCTGACTATAGTCATGGTTACGCACGATCAGGCTATTGCCGATCGGGCCGACCGAATCGTCCGCCTGGTAGAGGGGCAGGTGGAAATCGTGTGAACCGGCCGCCGGCTTGTAGCTGAATTCGCAAGAATTCAGCCCTTTGGATAATCTGAATTCTTGCGAATTCAGCTACAATTCAGCCCTTTGGATAACCTGCTGAATTCTTGCGGATTCAGCTACAAGTAGTGAACGAGCCATGTCTCTGAAAGTTTACATTAGCGGGAAACTGTACGACAAAGACGACGCCAAGATCAGCGTATACGACCACGGGTTGTTGTACGGCGACGGCGTGTTCGAGGGGATTCGTAGCTACCACGGCAAGGTATTTCGCCTCGAAGAGCACGTCGATCGGCTCTGGGATTCGGCCAAGGCCATCTGCCTGGAGATCCCCATCAGCAAGCAGGAAATGGCCAAGGCCATCGAGGAGACGCTCAAGGTCAACGGCATCGAGGACGGTTACATCCGCGCCATCGTCACTCGCGGATGCGGCACGCTGGGCCTCGACCCGAACAGGTGCAGTGAGCCGCAAGTTATCATCATCACCGACTTCATCTCCTTGTATCCCGACGAGTTGTACGAACAGGGCCTGGAAATCATCACCGTCAGCACGGTGCGGAATCATCCGGCAGCGCTCAGCCCGCGGATCAAGTCGCTCAACTACCTGAACAACATCCTGGCCAAGATCGAAGGGCAGCAAGCCGGCTGCGTCGAAGCCCTGATGCTCAACCACAAGGGCGAAGTGGCCGAATGCACGGGCGACAACATCTTCGTGGTGCGAGACGGCCTGATCCGCACTCCACCCTGCGAGGCGGGAATTCTTGAGGGCATTACCCGCGACGTGGTTATCGATCTGGCTCGCGCGGCGGGCATCGAAGTGCTGGAAGTGGCGCTCACCAAGCACGATGTCTACATCGCCGACGAGGTCTTCCTCACCGGCACGGCGGCCGAAGTGATACCGGTGGTGAAGATCGACAGCCGCTCGATCGGCGACGGCCACCCCGGCCCAATCACCCGCGACCTGATCGCCCGCTTTAAGGAGCTCACGCAGAGCTGATCCGGTGGCCGATCTCGATGTCCAGTCGCTGATCCGCTTGTGACGCTCGTCCTTCGACGGGCTCGGGCTCGCTGGAGGGCCGCAATCGCCTCGGCGGAGCGTTCTCCATTAATCTACAGACCGGCGCAACAAAAAACCGTAAGTATTCGCCGAAGGGGTGGGACTGCAATGCTAGCAACCCCTTAAACGCCGGGAAAAACGACGATAGCAACTGGATGCTCCACCCCTTCGGCGAATACTTACCAAAAAACCCGTCGTAAGTCGTTGACTCACAACGGGTTAAGGAGTGGGCGTTACACGAGCCGTTCTGGTCCTAATCGCCGCACGGAGGCTGGGGGCAACCGCACTCGGGGCACTCGGGACAGTTGAGACCGATGGGGGCTTCGCAGTTGATGCAGTTACGGGTGAGCTTGCGGGTACGTTCACCGTTTTCGTTGGGGTTGTCCTTGTCGCCCCGTTCCTGGTTCTGGACCTGGCCGCCACCCGCTATTACAGCGGCGGAAACCCCGAACACCAGCAACAGCAGGCACAGCACTAAAACCATCAGACGCTTCATAGTAGTCTCCTTCACATCTAGAACCACTCAGCCTCCGTCCCACACAACGCGGGGCCGTCGAGAGCCGAGTAAATGTTACTTTTTGCGGTACTATACGGGTGGCTGGATCGGTTGGTTCCGCCCGCGGTGATGCGGCCAGCCAGCCAACACTGAACGCAAATCCCGTGCCGCGTCAGGTCGCTCGCCACCGTGCCGGCAAAGGAAACCGATCCGTGCCACGAATCAGGCAAGAAGCAGCGCAGTTCGGTTGCGAGTTGGGTTGCGCGAGCGGCTCCCTGAGAATCGGGTGAGACGCCAGCCTGTCTCAAAGCGTGTTGCAGATGTGTCTCATGCGGCGCTCAATTCTTTCACGGCAGCTGCAAGGCCTTGCGACCACTGGGTCAGAGATCGGCCTGGTCGGCGGCGGCCTGGGCCTGTTCGAGGGCCTGTTCGGTGCTGCTGGGGTCGATCTGGCGACAGCCGGCCGTCAACCGTCCGGCGATGTCGTGGAGGTCGCCTCGCCATTCGTCCTCGGTGGTGTCTGGAGGAGTGAGCCGTGCCAGCTCCCCGATCAAGAGGATCAGTCGCAGCAGATGCCGGAAGATGACGCCTTCCTGCTTCTGCAGCGATTTGCTGGTGACGTACTTGTTGAAATCGCCGCCGAACTCCAGTACTTCTCCGGCCGCCCAGACGGGCTGGGTGCGGACGTCGTGCACGCCGGGGAAGTCGTAATCGAACTGCAGGCGGAGTTTTTCGGCCAGGGTCAACACCCAGACGCGGTCTTCCTCGAACATCTGCCGGGGGCCAGGCTCTTCGTCCTTGGGCGCGGCGACAATCTGCTCCGCGCTCACCAACCCCAGGCGGAGGAGTTGGCCGTTCAAACGGCTCAGCGCCAGGGGACCTTGCGGCAGTTCGTCGTGACGTGGCACGCGAACGAAACGGCCGACGGAGCCGGGCAGCTCCAGGACGCTCTCCATCGCCTGGATCCGCTCTTCGCGGTTGGCGATGCCGAGTTGATTCACGAGGAAGATTCCGTAAAGCGGGTTCAGGCCGCGGAGCATTAAGAGCTGTGCCAGCTTGGGCGTGGGGTGCGCAAACGCGGCCTGATAGGGAGGCGGAGCCTCATCTTCGGCCTGGGCCGACCGCGGTAATTGGCCGGCGGATTTGAGTGCCTCTTCCAGGAGCCGTTGCGTCCTGGTTTTCTTGGGCCGCGGCGCTTCCGCGTCTGCCGTTTCGGTCGGGTCGGACTTGGGCGGCTCCGGCTCGAGCGTCACGTAGCCCGCCCGCCAGAGCGTGATCAGCATCGCGTCGAGCGACTCGTGCGCGGTCGCCAGGCGTTTGTCGTCCATCAAACGCTTGCTCACCACCCGGCGGACCAAGTCGACGTTGGGCGAGGCGTCGAGCATGTAGGCCAGAAGACGCCAGGGCAACGCACCGGTGCTGCGGAGATTGCCGGGCGGGGCCGCGCGAAGCTTCTCGAACTGCGGCTCGTTCCAATACTGCTCCGTGGAACGCCGCTTGGGCATCTTCTTCTTGAGCCTCTTCTTTGCCTTGCGGAGGCCCGGGTCTTTGGTGTCTTCGGGGATCTGGTCGTAGCGCTGGCGCCAGCGGTCGATTTTGACGTCGTCCTCGTGGGCGAGCACGAAGACGTAGCCCTGAGAGTCGAACTGGGGGCGTCCGGCGCGGCCGAAGATTTGATGGGCGCTGCTGGGCTCCATGATCCGCTTCTTGCCGGGCGGGCCCTTGAGGATGTTGGGCAGGACCACCGAGCGGGCCGGCAGGTTGATGCCGGCCGACAGCGTCTCGGTGCAGATGGCCACCGAGAGGAGCTTCTCCTGGAAGAGCTCCTCGACGATCCGGCGGTATCGGGGTAACACGCCGGCGTGATGCACGCCGACGCCGCGGAGCAAGAGCTGGCGGAGCTTGGGTCCGGCGCCTTCGGACCAAACGTCGCGCTTGAGCTTCTCGACCAACAGGGCCTGCTGCCCGGCGCCCAGCAGGCTCTTTCCCTTGAGTTGCTCGGCGACCGTCCAGCATTGTTCGCGATTGAAGCAGAAGACCAGGGCGGGTGTCTTGCGGGCTTCCTCGTCGCCGCCGGCCATCTCCTCGATCTGTTCGTTAAGGAGGCGGTCCGGGACCCATTGAAACGTCAGAGGCACATTGCGCTGGTCGCCCTCGACCAAGTCCAGGCGACGGTCGAAGCTCCGCTTGAGCCAGCTTACGAACTCGCGTGAGTTTCCCACGGTGGCCGAGAGCAACAGCGTGCGGACGCTCTTGGGCAAGAGGGCCAGGGAAAACTCCCAGACGATTCCCCGCTCGGGGTCGTTGAAGCTGTGAAATTCGTCCATCACCACGGCGCTGACCTCGGCAAAATCGAACGCCTCGGGGTGCAAGAGCCGGTTGAAGAGGATCTCGGCAACTACGACCAGCACGCGGGCGTCGGGATTCTCGCGGCGGTTGCCGGTGATCAGGCCGACGTCGCCAGCGTCGAAGCCCCAGTCGACCGCCCGCTGTTGCATTTCGCGGAACTTCTGCTCGGTCAGCGCGATCAAGGGGGTGGTGTAATAGGCGGTTTTGCCGGTCGAGAGGGCCTCGAAGAGGGCCGCCTCGGCGATCAGCGTCTTGCCCATGCCGGTGGGCGCGCAGACAAGCACTCCCTGCTGGGCCGAGAACCAGGCCAAGAGGGCTTCCTCTTGCACGGGATACGGATCGAACTGGAGCTGGTCGAGGTAGCGATCGGCAAGCTCGTCTCGCGACGGCGTACTGGGCATGGTTTCTCCGGAGGTTGGGCGCGAGGGTTCATTCTAGCAGTTCCACGCCAGAGTTTCACGGGGATCACTCGTGCATTCCATAACGGCAGGCAGGTTGTACCCCAGGATGCGAATGGTGCGGCGTCGAGCGTCACTTGACGGAGCACTACAAGGAATTGCACGAGAACGGAGGGGAAGCCGCCCTGGCCGACATCTCCAGGAAGAAGCCGATCTCGGGTCGAGCCGCACATCGAACATCGCCCGCACTGCGTTACTCCAGGCGGATGGCGATCTCGTTGCGATCCTTGGCTTCCACCACCACCGTGATGCCCGAGGTGTGGTAGCGGTTGTATTTCTCGGGGATCAGCGACTGGACTTCCGGGAAGTCGGCATAATCGCCGCCGCCGTCGACGCTTGGATCGGGACTCTCCCGACGCGGCGGAATGGCGATAATTTGCACGGCGTGCGAACCGGCGACGGCCTCCAGCCGGTAGTTGCCGTTGCTGTCGATCGGCGCCGGGCGGCTTGGCGGTCCTTCCGCGGCCACGAACATCACCATGCCCAGCGGTAGCGGTTTCCCTTGATGGGTAACAGTGCCGGTTACGGGATAGGTCGGCGGTCCGGCCTTCCCGCAGCCGACGACCGGCAGAACAAGGAGGAGGAGCAGAAGAAGGTTCTGTTTCATGGCAACCAACCGGTGGCTTCCCCGTCGCGGATCATGGCCAGGTATTGGTAGGTCTGGAAATTGATCGCTTCGCTTATGAAATGCACGCTCCCATCGGCAAAGACGAACTGGGCCCCGCCGGGATGCCGGCTGCCGAAGAACACGTCGTTGAACAGGCAGGTCCGGCCGCTGGGGCAGTCCCAGTAACACAGCACCTCGGGATCGGAATTGATCGGCCAGGTGACGTTCTTCGTGGCGTCGACACAGACCTTGCTGGTCGGGTCGCCCACGTAGTGCTCGCCCTTGGTCCACAGCCGCGGTTCAAATATCCGCTCGCCGACGATCAGCGTGTTCGACGATCCGTCTCTTATGTCGGCAACGCGAACGTCGCTGTTTGGAAACAGCGCGCCGTCGGTGTAGTAGTCGCCGCAGTGCGAGTTTTCCAAGCCGACCTTGCCGAGCAGCCCGGCCCCCGCGACGCCCGAGTAGTTGGTCACCTTCCACTGGTACGTGGTGCTGTTGAAATCGGGCTTCTGCTGGCCCTCGCTTGGACAAACAAAGACGTCGAATACTTGTTCGCCCATGGGCGCGTTGACGCCTTGGTCGGGCGGCACCGCGTGGTCGAGTTGGTCGAAGAACGCTTGCTGCTCCAGGTAAGGCAGCAGAAAGACGTGCCAACTCATTCCCTTCTGACTCGTGGCATTACCCCAGGCGCCGCCGGGCGGGAAGGAACCCAGCGCCTGATGGTAGTTGTGCAGCGCCAGGCCGATCTGTTTGAGATTGTTGGCGCACTGCATCCGCCGCGCCGCCTCGCGCGCCGCCTGCACGGCGGGCAACAGCAAGGCTATCAGGATGCCGATGATCGTAATTACCACCAGCAGTTCCACCAAGGTAAAGCCGCCGGAACGCCGTCGCATGGTGATTCCCTTCTCTCCTCCTCGGCTGCCACGAACAGCCGCCTCGGCAATTTCAGCGCCTTCGTCGGCGAATGAACGTCAGGGCCGCCACTCCCAGCGCCAACAACAACAGGGTCGACGGCTCGGGGATCATCGCGTTGTAATGTTGTAGGACCTCGTCGGCCGTGAGGGCACGATTGTAGATGGCCACCTCGTCCAGGCCGCCGTCGTAGTAGTGTGACTGCGCGATGGCATATCTTCCGAATCGGATATTGGCGCCATTTGGTGCCGTACCACTGCTGATAGTGGCGGGCGCAGTGGCTAGCATCGTCCCATCAGTGTCGGAGAGGTATCCAATAAGCGTGTATTCATCCTCCGTGGAATCGTAGGTCCACGTCATCGCCCCCATCATCCATTCGCCGAAGCGTCCCGTGATATCAATCTCGCTCGCATCGGGGTCACCAGCAAAGCTGAAGTGTATCTTGGAATCGGCACCGATATAGACTCGCATCCTGTCGTTGGAGGTAGATGAGCTTTGAGCGCAGATGATGAAATCGACGTCCTGGATGCCGCCGGCCGGGTAATCCGGTCGCATCCAGAACTCCAGCGTTCCTTCGTTGCCAAGGGTGAGGTTTTCAGAGAAGGAGATTGCGGCTTGTGGGTTGAACTCGACCGCGGCGTCCGCCTGGCCGAGGACATTGGCCGCCCTGTAAACCTTGCTACTCGGATTGCCCTGGTCGATCTGCTCGACGACATCTTCGGTGGCCAGGTTGTCTAGCGGCCAGTAGTGGATCAGGTCCGGCGTGTCGAGCACGGTCTGCTGGTACTGACCCAGATAAGGATCCGCGGCGAAGCTGGCCATGCGGATGTGGTTCTTCATGCCCTGCTCGCTAAGCACGTTGCTGTACATTGCCACGTTATCCAAAGCGCCGTCGTAGCGGCTCGTGGCAGTAGAGGAGTTGGCGGCGCCGAAATAGAGGGGGTCGGCAGTGGGCGGACTGCCGGACACGCTACTCGTGCCGCCGGGATACAAGGTGAACCCGTCCGCGCCGGAATAGTACGTCTTGATGTTGTAAGTGCTAACGGCTTTCTCCCAGGTAAAAGCGTAGTACCGCCATTCGTCGGAGGTCGAGCGAATGGTGGCCGCGTTGATGCTGCCGAATCCGGCCACCGCGTTGGTGGTGCCGGAGGCGTTGCGCAGAGCGAAATACTTGCCGCCGGATTGGCTACCGGAGAGAACGTACTTGCTGCTGCTGGGTGCGCCCGTGGCGTCGAACTTGACCCAGGCCTCCAGCGTGCCGGTGTCGCCCAGTGTCAGGCCGTTGGTCGTGACCCTGGCGAACGAGTTGGTACCGTCGAAGCCCATCGCTTTGCCGGCGCGGCCGAGCAGGTCGGAAACCGACGTGGTGCTGGTCGGCGTGGCGTCCAGCGCGCCTTTCACGTCGTCAACCGTGTTGTCGTTCAGCGGCCAGTAGTGCTGCACGGCGACCTGGGTCTTGATTGCCCCTTCGTAGATACCCAGCGGCGAGGCACTCACCGCCGCGGCCACCAATAATATAGTCGCAATCAGCAGGTAATTAGTCAGATGTCGCATGGCTGGGTCTCCTGTTTGGTTACGGCGGCCTCCGATATGACTTTGGCGATCATTTTCTCGATCGCCGGGAGTTGATAGCGAATGTGTTGGGACAGGGCCTCTCTTGCCCCTGGCCAGTTTTGGGCCAGCAGGGCTTCGAGGATCTGCCGGTGGTGCTTTACCGCCTCGGCCACTTCGGCTTCGTCGTGCTCGAAATCGAAAAGCGTTCTGTAAAAGTAGAACCCGGCGTGCCGCTCGAAAAAATCCTGAATGTATCGGTTCCGCGATTTCTCGATCAGGTACTTGTGCAGTCGGTCGTCCACCGGCAACGAGGCGCCGGGCTGGTGAATCGGGGTCGCGGCCAGGATTTCTTCCAACTCGGCGCCGACCAGATGTGGTCGAGCCAGATCAAGGGCGGTTAGCTCCAGTACTTCCCGCACCCGATAAAACGCCCGGGCGTCTTCGTACTCGAACGC
>CAZDHN010000012.1:0-23603 GCA_964505115.1 uncultured Planctomycetaceae bacterium | reverse complement strand
ACCGCCACGCACGGTTAGCAGGAAACACACATAAACAACATTTTCATCAGCCCAGCCAGCAGGATGGTCAGGGTCCAGAGTCTCAATCTCATGGCAACGGCTCCTTGGGCTGAAACTTGCCTTAGCTCGGTCTAATGCTACAGGGTGCCACTGCTGGCTTGCCCAGCAGTGCGAACGCAGTAGGTTATGCTTCAGCATAACGCACTCCAGCGCCATGTTATGCTGAAGCATAACCTACACACTGCTGGACAAGCCAGCAGTGGCACCCAACCGCACACCCTTGTCTCTCACTCCTCGCCCGGCAGCTTGAATGCGGGACGCTTGACCTTGTCGGGCAGCGATGTCCACTCGGGCGGGCCGACCAGGCCGATCTTGGCGGGGTCGATCGGCTTGAAGCCGAGTTTCAGGGCGGGCGAGTCGGGCTGCAAGCGGAAATCAAACTTGGCCGGGTCGACGAACTTTGGGTCGGCTACAATCGAGCCGGCGTCGTGGCCCGCGGCCTGCCATTGGGCCAGCGTCAGCTTGCCGGGAAAGACGGGCGGTTTGCCCGAGGCGTCCCAGTAGCAGTTCGACTTCAGCGTGAAATTGCCGTTTGTCCAGCCGCCACCCAGCACGGGCGCGTCGTTGGAATAAATGATGTTCCGCTCGGCGGTGAACGAACTGTGCTCCTCCTGCCTCGAGCGGCGGATCTGCCCGAAGCGGACCGACAACGCCAGCACGTTGTTCCGCACGATGTTCTCCTTGCCGTAGTGCTGGTGGAAGGCGCCGTCCTTCACGCGGTAGACGATGTTGTTCTCCATGAGGATATCGGTGCTGCCCTCGTCGGTGTAGAGTCCCCAGCCGCCGTAGGAGTGGGAGCAAACATCGTGGATGCGGTTGTAGCAGAGCCGCGTGCCGGGCGAGAGCCCCAGGCAGTAGATGCCGCCCATGTCGCTGATCTGGCTCCAACCCAGGTGATGGATGTGGTTGTACTCGATCGAATTGTGATGTGCCGTCGAGGGCGCGTAGCCCCAACTCCATCCGACCGAGACGCCCGAGTAGTAGAAATCGCAGATATCGTTCTGCTGCACCGTGTTGTGCGAACTTCGGCCGATCCAGACGCCGATGCCCGCGTGGTAGACGTTGCTGCCGTCGTGGATGAAGCAGTTGCGGACCGTGTTCCGCTCGGTCTGTCGCGGTTCCTCCCGGGGCAGGCTGGTCTCGCCGATCCGCACGCCGCCGGCCGCCATGTCGTGGATGTGGCATTGCTCGACGCGGTTGTCCTTCGAGCCTTGTTGCAGCCAGAGCGCGTATCCGCCCGTCCGGGCGATTTCACAACGCCGCAGCGTGCAGTTCCGCGCCGCCCGAAGGTGGACGGTGGCCGTCTTCAGGCTGGCGTTCGCCTGGCCGTCTACCATTTCGGCCTCGGGCATAATCCAGGCGGTGTGCTCGAAGGTCAGGCCCTCGAAGTTGAGGTGGTCGATGAACTTTCCGGCCGCCGCGTCGCCGTCCAGCCGCAACAACTCCTCGGGCACGGGCGCGACGGTCTTGGCCTTGGTCATGTCCTCGCCGGGCAGCGGGTAGTAGGTCAGCAAGCCCGACTTGCGGTCCAGATACCATTCGCCCGGCCGATCGAGCGCTTCGCGGACGAACTCGACGTAGTATCGCTCTTTGCCTCCCCACCAACTGAACGGCCAGGCACACGGGGCGGTGAAGGTGACCAGCCGCTTCTCGGTGTCCAGCGACTTGATGCGCTGCCGCGAGGTGGTCCAGGAATGGTAGTAGACCACCACGGCGTCGCCCAGGTTCGACCAGGGCTTGAGGTCGTCGTTCTTGTAGAAGAACGACATCTTGGTCTTGGGGTCGCTGCGGCCCTTGTTGCGATCCTTGTAGGGCACGCCCGGTCCGGCCGATTGGAAATAGTCGTCGTTGGGCGTTCGAGCCGGGGTCGCGCGGCGATCGTTGACGAACAACTGGCGGAAGTACCACTTGCCCTCCTTAACCGCCGGGACGACCGTCGTCCAGAGCCCGCCTTCCGCCTTCTTCCAACCGCTAATCGGCAGGCCGCCGCTGATGCGAGGCTTCTGCCCGGGCGCGGCCATGTAGGTTATCGGCGCGGCCTTCGTGCCCGAGTCTTCGGATGTGAACACGATCGGCTCGCTCAGCCGGTATGTTCCACCGGCCATCAGCACGCGGACCGGCTCGGCCAGCGGCCCCTTGGCTTTCAGCCGACGTATTGCGTCGCGAGCGCCGGCCAAGGTCGCCAGCGGCCCGTCCGAGCCGTCGGCATTGGGCACGGCCAAGTTGCCCGAGTGGGTATCGTTGCCGTTGGGAGCAACGTGCAACTCGATTGCGGCGGCCGGCAGCGCGATTGACGTCAGCAGCGCGACGGTCCCGGCGAATAGCAGGTGGCGGGTCGACATGGCAGTGTCCTTTTGGGGTAGGAAATTGGGGCGGGTGAACATAAGGTCCAGCAGCCATTATAATGCACTACGCCTGAATTGCCAGCCAGTCAACGATTCTGAACGGTTACGAATATCTCTTGCACGATCCGCCCATACGGATAAACTCAAGCATGTGGCGGGCACTGAAGTCTCCCCTCTCCCTTTGGGAGAGGGGCCGGGGGTGAGGGGCGGAAGTTCTCAGGGACTCGGAATCAAATGATTCGCTCGGATTCGCCCTCACCCTAACCCTCTCCCAAAGGGAGAGGGGACCTACTGGTAGCCGTTTTCCAGAAGACAAACTCATCACCAAACAAACTCATCACCAAACCGGGAGAATGCCATGTTGTCGACTCTTTTTGCCCAGACAGACGCTGGGTTGGCCGTCGAAGCCACCAAGGCCTGGGACCAGGTCGTGCAGTTCATTACAGAGAAGGGCTTCGATCTGGCACTTAACATCCTGGCCGCCCTGGTTATCTTCGTCGTCGGCCGCTGGTTGGCGAAGATTCTAACGGGTTTCAGCACCCGATTCATGGTCCGATCCAAAGTGGACGAGACCCTGACCAAGTTCCTGGCCAACATCATCTACGCCTTGCTCTTGACCTTCGTGGTGATTGCCGCCATTAGCAGCCTGGGCGTGAACACCACGTCGCTGGCCGCCATACTGGCCGCCGCCGGTCTGGCCGTCGGCCTGGCCTTGCAGGCCTCGCTGGCCAACTTCGCGGCCGGCGTGATGCTGATCCTCTTCAAGCCGTTCAAGGTAGGCAATTTCATCGACGCCGGCGGCTCCAAGGGAGTCGTTGAAGAGATTCACATCTTCAGCACGCTACTGCGAACCGGCGACAACGTGGCGATCATTATTCCAAACGCCCAAATCACGGGCGGGACAATTACCAACTTCTCGGCGAAAGAGACCAGACGCATCGATCTGGTGGTCGGTTGCGGATACGACGACGACCTTCGGGCCGTGCGACGGTTCCTCGACGAACTAATCGCCGCCGACGAGCGTATCCTCGCCGACCCGGCGCCGGTGGTTGCCGTGAACGAGTTGGGCGCCAGCAGCGTCGATTTCGTGGTCCGCCCCTGGGTCAAGAGCCCCGATTACTGGGACGTTCGCTGGGACCTGACCGAGAAGATCAAGCTGGGTTTCGACGAAAAGGGATTCAGCATCCCCTTCCCACAACAGGATGTACACTTGCACGGCGGGGCGGCGAGTTAGTCCCGCGTCTGCAAATTCTACCGATAGGAGCGGAGCAAATGCTAAAAAGTGAACTGTTGCGCGCCGAGGGGATCCTGATCGTAACGCCCGAGGGCCGGCTGGAATCGGCCGACTTCGAGCGAGTGGCCGGCGAGGTGGATCCCCACATCGAGGAAAAAGGCAAGCTGCACGGCCTGATGATCCACGCCGAATCGTTTCCCGGCTGGAGCGATTTCTCGGCCCTGATATCGCACCTGAAGTTTATCAAGGACCACCATCGCAACGTCGAGCGGGTGGCGGCCGTAACCGACAGCGGGTTCCTCTCGATCATGCCGCGCATTGCCGACCATTTCGTTAGCGCCGAAGTACGGCATTTCGACTACAACGACAAAGAAGCAGCGCTGGCCTGGCTCGAAACGGGCGACGAAGGCTGATCGGCCCAAGCGGCCGGATGCTTGCGAAGTCGCAAAACGGTCCCCTCTCCCTTTGGGAGAGGGTTAGGGTGAGGCCAAACCGGGCTTCGCCCTCGATCATTGACTAGGGGATGTCCCACTGATTGTTAGAACTGGCGTTGGTCTCCTGGGAAGTTACGGTACTACGATTTCGTGTTGACGTCAACTATTGGCCGGTTGGGGCTTGCGGCGCGGTAACGGCTAAGTACCCAGGGCTGCGCCCTGGGCTGTGACAGCGCGGCCCGTTGGGCCTGGAATTGCGAAACAAAACCCGGATGAAAACGAATTTCCCACAACCTCACATTTTCGGGAGCCCAGGGTTAGGGCTGTTTACCGAAAGACACTTCCCCTGGCATACGCACTTCAGCATAACCCTCACCCCCGGCCCCTCTCCCAAAGGGAGAGGGGAGATTCGATCCGCGTTCCGCGTCTGGCAAGTCACATCATCTCCCAGTGAAAGGAGCCACCATGCAGTCGCTCGCGAGAAATCTTCTGGCCGGAACGTGGGCCCCATGCCCGACGGCCGGATCGAACCCCGTCAGGCCGACCGCTTGCTGGAGATGGGCCGCTGGCTGAAGAAGAACGGCCAGAGCATTTACGCAACCCGGGGCGGCCCCTTCAAGCCGGGCGAATGAACACGCTTGTGGCTGGATTCGCAAGAATTCAGCCCGTGAGCGTAGATCCGTCTGAATTCTTGCGAATTCAGCTACCACGGTGTCTTCCGTTCACTCCTGCCCGACAATTGGCGCCGAGGGGCCCAGCAATCGCTCGGGGACCTCGGGTAGGTTGTCGATCTGGATTACCAGCGGCAGGTCGTAGATCGATTCCTCCTCGACGAGGAGTGATTCCCACTCGGTGGCGGCCGGCGGCAACCGTTTGTCGGCGCAACCGATCAGAAGCGCGCCGGCCATCGCGATGGGTAGCAGGTGCCTAATCATGCGATTCTCTCTCATACCCAATCTGGGCCGATTGGCCCTCGGCTACTCAATTATGGCCCATTCCGACACCTGCCGGAAGTGTTCCGCGCACAAACGTCCGCTTGACGCGCAACCGCTCGGGGAGGTGTAATGGAATATAGGGGCGATACCGTGTGTGGTGGCCGGTTGTGGGGGAGGAAGCAGGGGCGCCCGAAAGTTAGCCCGGTCGCCTGCGACCGGTGTGCCGGGTGGATCGGTTGCTCTTACTCAACCCGTCGCGGGCGACGGGGCTAACGGGATGAAAATCTGAATTCTTGCGTCTTCGCCCCTTGGCGTTTTTGCGTGATACTTCCTGCCGCGCAAGAAAACACGGCGGACAAGTCCGTCGGCTAAACATGCTCTGAAAGACTTCCATGGAAATTAAGCGGCGAACGTTTTTGGCCGGCACGTCCGGTACGCTGCTGGGACTGCTGGGGATCGATCCGCGGCCGACCGTTGTTCGGGCTGATCGGGCCGTGATCCGGCGGGGACGACTTACGACCAGTGTCTGCCCGTTCTGCGCCGTGGGCTGCGGGGTGATTGTTACCGCATCCGCCGACAAAGTGCTGAGCGTTCAAGGCGATCCCGACCATCCGATCAACCTCGGCTCGCTTTGCCCCAAGGGCACGGCCATGGTCCAGGTCGCCAACAACCCGCGACGGCTGAAGAAGATCAAGTACCGCGCGGCCGGCTCGACCAAGTGGGAGGAAAAGGATTGGGACTGGGCCGTCGGCCGAATCGCCCAGCGGATTAAGCAAACCCGCGACAGCTCCTTCCAAACAACCGACCCCCAGGGCCGCGTCGTCAACCGCACCGAGGCAATCGCCTGCCTGGGCGGGGCCGCCCTGAACAACGAAGAGTGTTACGCTTTCGGCAAGCTAATGCGGGCGCTGGGTGTCGTCTACCTGGAACATCAAGCCCGGGTGTGCCACGGCCCGACGGTCGCCGGCCTGGCCGCATCTTTCGGTCGGGGCGCGATGACCAACCACTGGATCGATCTGGCCAACGCCGACCGTATTCTGGTGATCGGCTCCAACCCGGCCGAAAACCACCCCATCGCCATGAAGTGGATCGGAAAAGCGCAACGCAACGGCGCCAAGCTGATCTCGGTCGACCCGCGCTTCACGCGCACTTCGGCCGTCGCCGATCTCTACGCGCCGCTCCGGCCGGGAACCGATATCGCCTTCATCGGCGGGCTGATCAATCACGCGATCGGCGGCGGGTTGATTCACAAGGAATATCTGACCACCCATACCAACGCCGCGCTGCTTGTCGATCCCGACTTCGAGTTCAACGCCGGCCGCTTCGGGCCCATCCAGGATGGCAGCTACACCGCCCGGCATTGGGGATTCCAACGCGAGGCCGACGGCACGATCCGCAAGGATGATTCGCTACAGGACCCCGCCTGCGTGTTCCAACTGCTCAAGCGGCACTTCGCCCGATACACGTTTGAAAAAGTCTCGCAAATCTGCGGCACGCCCGTGGCCAAGTTGGAAGAGGTCGCCAAAACCTTCTGCGAGACCTGCAAGCCGGGCAGATCGGGTACGCTCCTCTACGCCATGGGCGCCACGCAGCACACGCACGGCACGCAGAACATTCGGGCTTACGCCATCCTGCAACTGCTGCTGGGTAACATCGGCGTGGCCGGCGGTGGGATAAACGCGCTTCGGGGCCATTCCAACGTGCAGGGCTCGACCGACCACGGGCTGCTGTTCGACCTGCTGCCCGGCTATCTGAAAAGTCCCACGGCCGACGAACGGTCGCTTGCCGATCATCTTAATGGTAAGGCCGACGACTATCCGGCCCATGTCGTCAGCCTGCTGAAGGCCTACTGGGGCAAGCATGCCACGGCCGATAACCAGTTCGCCTACGAGTACCTGCCCAAGCGGTCGGGCGACTGTTCGCACATCGCCATGTTCGAGGCGATGAACCGCGGCTCGATTCGCGGCATGATCGTGTTGGGGCAGAACCCGGCCGTCAGTGGGCCAAACGCGGGCTTGGAACGCCAGGCGCTGGAGAAGCTCGACTGGCTGGTGGTGGCCGACCTTTGGGAGACCGAGACGGCCACCTTCTGGCGTCGGCCTGGCGCGAAACCCCAGGATATCAAAACAGAAGTCTTCCTGCTGCCGGTTGCCGACTCGATGCAGAAGCAGGGCAGCGTTACCAACTCCGGCCGCTGGGCCCAATGGCGCTACGCGGCCGTGCCGGCGTCGGGCGAAGTGCGCGGCGACCTCTGGATACTCGACCGCCTGGCCAGGGAGTTGAAAAAACTCCACGCGGCCGGCGGTGCGTTTCCCCGGCCGATCGTCGAGCTGGCTTGGGATTACGGACACGGCGATCGGCCCGACCCGCAAAGCGTCGCCCGGGAGATAAACGGCCGCTTCCTGGCCGATGTCGAGGTGCCCGAGTTGGGCAAGAAGTTCCGCCGGGGCGATCCGGTCCCGGCGTCCTCGCTGCTTAGGGCGGACGGCACGACGGCGTCGGGCAACTGGCTCTACTGCGGCAGCTTTGCGGACTCGGGTAACCAGATGGCACGCCGCCAGCGTTCGTCGCCCGAGGCTGATCCGCTGGGGCTTCAGCCCAACTGGTCATGGTCGTGGCCGGCGAACCGGCGGATACTCTACAATCGGGCCGGCTGCAATGGGAAGGGCGAGCCTTGGGCTCCCGAGAAACCGGTTGTCTCTTACGATTGGTCGACGGGTCGCTGGACGGGCGACCTTCCCGATGGCGACTGCCCACCACCCATCAAGCCCGACGGCACGATCAACCCACTCGGCCGCCGGGCGTTCATCATGTTACCCGACGGGCAGGCCCGGCTCTACGCTCCCTCGCTGGCCGACGGGCCGTTTCCCGAGCACTACGAACCGCTGGAAAGCCCGGTGGCCAACCGCATGTCGCCCGAGCGGATCAATCCGCTGGTCCGCCTCAGCGGGTCGGACCAGCTCGGCACGCCCGACCGCTTCCCGATAGTCGCCACCACTTTTCGAATGGCCGAGCACTGTATGGGCGGTGCCATGTCGCGGAATCTACCCTGGCTGGTCGAGTTGGTTCCCAACGCCTTCGTCGAGATAAGCAAGGAGCTTGCCAAGCGGAAGGGCATCGCCAACGGCGACAACGTCACGGTAAGCACGGCCCGCGACCGGATCAGCCTGCCGGCCCTGGTCACTGGGCGGCTCAAGCCGCTCGTGCTGGGCGACCAACAGGTGGAGCAGGTGGCCATCGTCTGGCACTTCGGCTACGAAGGCCTGGCCACCGGCCCCAGCGCCAACCGCCTAACCGCCCATGTCGCCGACCCCGACGCGATGATCCCCGAATACAAAGCCTTCTTGTGCGACGTCCAGCGCGAGGTTTTGTAGCTTTGACCCCGCCGGCCAGCCGGTGCATGGCTTTCGCACGTTGCTTGGCGACCTGGCCACGCTCAGCAACAACCTGGTTCGCAACCAAGGCGTCACCTTCCACCTCCTGACGATTCCCACCGACCTCCAATCGCGAGCATTCCGTCTCCTCGGCCTGCCCCCGTAGTCAGCCCGCGCGCCGTCATTTCCCCGAAAGCAAGATAAGCAAACAAGATACGTCGCAACCCGACGCGGAAGTTCGGGTTAAAATCGGGTGCCGCTGCTGGCTTGCCCGGCAGTGTATTCGCGGCGGTTGTGCTTCGCACTGCTGGACAGGCCGGCAGTGGCACCCGAGCCTGAAGGCCGCTCGGCAATCACCAGATCGGCTTCGCCCAGGGCGAAATCGTCCGGTCCCTCGACGAACACGCGAACGTGGCACGGCCCGGCGGCGTTGTTGGGCACTGCGATTCGGGCGTGGAAGCGACCTCCTTCAACCGTCGATTCGACCAAGGCCAGGCGGCGATTGTTTGCCTGCTGGTAGCACTCCTGGAAGCGGGCCAACTCGCCCGATGTTTGCGGGTAGCCGCGCCGACTTGGCGGAGTGAAGGTCAGCCGGTCGCGACGCACCACCAACTCGATCGTGGCCCGACCTTCCACCGGACTCGTGCCGCTGACTTCCAACGTCCGGCCAGCGGTTGCTTGCGGCGGGGCAGCGATTAGAGAGGGTACTTCCACTTCAACCGCCTTGGGGTGGCGCAGCCGCAACATCGGGTCGCCGGTCAGGTTGAATAGCAGCAGGTGTTCCGCCCGCTCGGCGGCCAGCTTCTTCGGGGCCGGGCTGAGCGCGGCGGCCACGGTGTCGAGCATCACTCGCCGCTGGTTGTCCTTGTCGGCCTCCTTCACCATGCTCCGCTTGGCGTGCAGAAGCGCTTCGCCCAGCGTCGGGCGGCGAAGGTGGAAACACTGGTCCATCAGTTCGGTGCCCATTACCGTCATCGCATAGGGCATCGTCACGCGGGAGCCGGCGATGACCGCAACCGGCGCGCCCGGCGCGCGAAGCATCTCTTCGGCCAGGCAATCGCGTCGGGCGTCGAAGGCGCCGCAATAGCAGGCCATTAGTAGGGCGATGGGCGATCCGTGCCGGCAGTCCAGACGCTCGACGTCCGGGTTGGCCAGAATGTGGTACTGCCCACCCGGCACGCGGACTCGATCCAACCCCAAATGGAACCCGTGCCCAATGTATACCCAGAACCAACAGCCTTCGTTCAACCGGGCGGCGGTCGTCAGGTGGAACAGCCGAGGGTCGGGGCAGAAGGGGCTCCGCCAGCTTCCGTAGGTCATCGAGACCGCGTATTGGGCCGGAATGTTTTGCGTGAGGAAATACCGCGCGGTCGATTCCAACACCGTGTCGGCCAGCGCGCCGAACCCGCCCACGCCCGCCACGATGTTCAAGCGACGTCGCCACGAACCAAAATCGGCCGACCGCTCGTAAGCGATGATCTTCTCGACCACGCGCGTCAGTTCCTCGGGCGTGTCAACCGTCAGCCGACCGATGGCGAGGTCCGGAACCCGATCGTCGTCCAGATCGGCGTACCAGTTATCGGTCGCGATGTGCGGTTCCGACCCCCAAAGCACGTTCACCTCGGCCTTGGCGTAATGCGTCGGCACGCAGCGGTCGGGCGGCACGGGATCCGTTGCATCTCCCGTATTGGCGTCGCCGATCAGCACGACGAACCGCAGCCGACCGCCCTTGGCCGCCGCGCGAATTCGAGCACGGATATCCCGGCCCGTCCCTTCGCTAGAGAGCACGGCCACCGTATGCCCCTGAGCGGTACGGTGTTCGACCCAGGGCTTCAGAGCCTGCTGGAAGATTTCGGGGCAAACCACAACCGCGTCCGGCTCGGCGCCCGGCACGGCCAACAGCAATATTAGGAATGCGGTCGACATGGGACTTCTTCAGCTAAGCGTTTGTATCGAAGGGTGCCACTGCTGGCTTGCCCAGCAGTGCGAAGCTTGAACCCCGCGAGGCACTGCTGGACAAGCCAGCAGTGGCACCCAAATCGCCAGCGAGGATTTTTGCAATCGGCCGCTTCGTCGGTATCGTGCGGCAGCGGGAGGATAGCAGAACACCCGGTCCGGCGAAACGCCAACCGGCCGCCACTCTATCCCGCTTCGGCATGCCCGCTCTGGTACTTCTGCGGGGATTGACATTGCGCCCGGGTGAGACTACAAACGAACTTGCAGCCGGCTAGCGCGGCTTTGCGATTCGACGCATCCCGCGCATCCCACCAAAGCCCGGTTACCGGGCGCCAATCACCATCATGCCTTTCAAGAATAGTCCTTCAGCAAGGAGACGGACAATGCCGGAAAAAACATCGGCCTTTACGCGGCGGCGGTTTCTGAAGGCCGCGGCGGGAGCAAGTGCCCTGGCGGCCGTTCCCCAAGTAATACCATCGGCCGCGTTGGGTAAAGACGGCACGGTGCTCCCCAGCGAGCGAATCGTGCTCGGCGCCATCGGGCTGGGTGGTCGCGGGACGGGCGACCTGCGCTGCTTCATGTCGAACCCGGACGTCCAGTTCGTGGCCATCTGCGATATCCGTAAAATCCGCCGCGAGGCGATCAAGAAAACTGCCGACGAGCAGTACGGCAATAACGACTGCGACATGTATCGCGACATGCACGAGATACTCGCCCGGCCCGACATCGACGCCATGCTGATCGCCACCGGCGACCGCTGGCACACGATGGCATCAATCACCACGGCCAAGGCCGGCAAGGATATGTACTGCGAGAAGCCCTGCTCGATGACGATCCAGGAGAGTCGGGCACTGTCCGACACGATGCGCAAGTACGGCCGCATCTATCAGGCGGGCACGCAACGGCGGAGCATCGGCAACTTCATCTTCGCCGCCGATCTGGTTGCCAGCGGCAAGCTCGGCAAGCTGCACACGGTTCACGCCAACACGCTCAACCCGCGCACCTCGCACGACTGGCGACCGGCCGAAGAGCAGCCGCCCGCCGACGAGGTCGATTGGAATATGTGGCTGGGTCCCTGCCCCTGGCGGCCGTACAACTCGGCCTACGTTCGCGGCGGATGGCGGGGGTTCTTCGATTTCCACGGCGGCGGCATCCTCGAATGGGGCGCGCACACCGTCGACCTTTGCCAATGGGCCGCACAAAAAGACGACACCACGCCCGTCGAGTACGTGCCCGAGGGAACCGGCTTGAAATGCAAATATGCCGACGGGCTGAAACTCGTCATGCGCGACACGGGCTGGATGGGCCTGGGTACGTGCAGCGTGCGATACGAGGGCGAGGATGGCTGGATCGAGACGGGCGACAGCGGCCGGATGGCCATGTTCCCCGAATCGCTACGGACCACGCGGACCGAGTTCCGCCGGCCGGGCACCGATCCCAGCACGCACATCCGCAACTTCCTCGACTGCGTCAAGACCCGCAAGCCGGCCAACGCCAACGCCGACGTGGCCGCTCGCAGCCACGTGGTCTCGCACGCCGCCTACATCGCCTGGCAGCTCAACCGGCCGGTCAAGTTCGATCCGGTCAAGGAAGAGTTCATCGGCGACGCCGAGGCCAACCGGATGCGTAGCCGCGCGATGCGTGCCCCCTGGCGGATTTGACCGGCAAGCTATCAGCAATCAGCCCTTTCGAAGCACTTCCAACCGCGAGGAGACGGACAATGTCGGATAGAACATCGGCCTTTACGCGGCGGCGGTTTCTGAAGACCGCGGCGGCAACAACTGCCGCACTCGCCGCTCCGCAATTCATCCCTGCCACCGCGCTGGGTAAAGACGGCGCGGTGGCCGCCAGCGAGCGGATCACGGTGGGCGGCATCGGGATCAACAGCCGTGGTCGCGCTGTCCTGGCCGGCTTCCTGTCGCAGCCGGATGTGCAGTTTCTGGCCACCTGCGATATCCGGGCCGATCGGCGCAAGAAGATCAAGGATCTGGCGGATCGCAAGTACGGCAACAAGGATTGCGCCACCTATCGCGACCTGCGTGAACTGCTGGCACGAAAAGACCTCGACGCCGTACTGATCACCACGGGCGACCGCTGGCACGCGTTGGGTTCCGTCATGGCGGCGAAAGCGGGCAAGGACGTGTACTGCGAAAAGCCCTGTTCGATGACGATTGGCGAGAGCCAGATCTTGGCCGACGTCATGCGGCGCTACGGGCGCGTGTTCCAGGTCGGAACGCAGCGGCGCAGCGTCGGCAATTTCCAGTTCGCCGCCGAACTGGCCCGTAGCGGGAAACTGGGAAAACTCCAAACCTTGCAAGCCTCCATCGCCTATTACAGGCCGCAAATCATCCACGAGTGGCTTCCCGCGGAGCCCGAGCCGCCCAAGGAAAAGGAGGACTGGGACCTGTGGTTGGGACCCGCTCCTTGGCGACCGTACAATCACGCATATGCGGCCGGGATTGGGGGATGGCTGTGCGCGTTCGACTTCAATGCCGGCGGGGGATTCTTGAACTGGGCCAGCCACACCGTCGATCTGTGCCAGTGGGCCAACCAGACCGATGGCACGACGCCGGTGGAGTTCGAGCCGATCGGCCCGGAACGCGGCTATGCGGCGAAACGAGTCGTGCATGCCCGGTATGCAAACGGAGTGAAGTTGGTGATGTGCGCCCACAATGGCCCCGGCTGGCTCGGCCTCGGGTCCTGCTCGGTGCGATACGAAGGAGAAGAAGGTTGGGTGGAGACGGGCGATAGCGGCAAGATCGCACTCTATCCGGAGACGTTGCGGACGGAGCGAACGGTCTTCACGACAACGGGAAACGCGACCACGTTGCACGTCCGCAACTTTCTCGACTGCGTGAAATCCCGGGCTCAGCCGGCATGCAATGCCGACATCGCCCGCTCTTCGCACGTCGCCGGCCATGCTGCGGCCATTGCCTGGATGCTCGACCGCAAGGTGGCATTCGACCCTGCCAAGGAAGCGTTCATCGGTGACGACGAGGCCAACCGGATGCGGAGCCGCGCGGTGCGCGAGCCGTGGCGATTTTGACCAACCCAACGCGAAAACCCAAACAACCATCAAGACAAGGAGAACTTCCCATGCTTCATAAACGGTTCACGTTGATGCTAGTTGCGGCCGTGTTTATCGGCTCGCTAACCACGGCTGCCGTGGCTCAGGAGATGATGTTGCCGATCGAAGGCGACGAGGCGGCGCTGATCGTCGTGCTCCAGAACGCCGACTCGCCTCTGTTCGACAAAGCCAAGGCCTGCCAGCGGCTGGCCGTCATCGGCACGAAGAAGAGCGTGCCCGTATTGGCCACGATGCTCGACCAAGAGAAGCTTTCGGTCTATGCCCGTTTCGCCCTGGAACCGATCCCCGATCCGTCGGTCGACGAAGCGTTTCGCGCCGCCTTGGGTAAACTCAAGGGTCTGCGTCTGGTCGGCGTGATCAACTCGATCGGCAATCGGGCCGACGAGGGCGCCGTCGACCAACTCAAGAAACTGCTTGGCGAGTCCGACCAACAGGTAGCCGCCGCTGCCGCGGCCACGTTGAGCAAAATCGCCACGCCCGAGTGCGTTGCGGCCCTGAAAGAGGCGCTCGCCGGGCCGGCCTCGTTGCGACCGGCTATCGGCGACGCTTGCCTTACCGCCTGCGACAAGCTGACGGCCGCCGGCAAAGCGGATGCCGCCGCCGATTTGTTCGACGCCATGCTGGGGGCCGATCTGCCCAAGTACATCCGCATCGCCGCCGCCCGAGGGGCGATTGTGGCTCGCGGGTCGGCCGGCCTGCCCCGGCTGGTCGAGTATCTCGCCTCGACCGACAAGGCCCTGTTCGGCGTGGCGCTAAGCGCCGCTCATGATCTACCGGCCGCCCAGGTCAGCCCGGCCATCGTGGCCGAGTTGGTCAAGGTCACGCCGCACCCTCGCCACGTCGTGCTGATCTCCGTGCTGGGCGAGTTGGGTGACAAGAGCGCCCTGCCCGTCGTGCTGGAAATGGCACAAGAGGGCCCGCTGGACATGCGCATCGCCGCCTTGCGGGCGCTGGCCAGTTTGGGCGACCAGCGGGCCGTGCCCGTGCTGCTGAAGGTGGCCATCGAGGGCCGGGGTGCATTGGGCGTGGCTGCCCGATCCAGCGCGGCGGCCATCAAGGGCGACAAGGTCGACGCCGCCATCGTGGCCGCCCTGGACGGCACCCAGGGCAAGTCGCGCGCGGTCGTCATCGAACTGATCGGCCAGCGCGGCATTAGTTCGGCCGTACCCGCCCTGCTGAAGGCTGCCGACGAGACGGACCCGGCGGTGAGCCTTGCCGCCATCAGCGCGTTGGGCGTGACGATTGGCCTGGACGACTTCCCCGCCCTGACCAAGCGGCTGATCGCGCCGGCAGGCGACGAGGAGTTGGCCGCCGTGCGCGCAGCGCTAAAGACGGCCGCCCTCCGCTCGCCCGACCGGAACGCTTGCGCCGACAAGCTGCTGGCCGCCATGTCGGACGCACCCGTCGCGGCGAAGTGCGAGTTGCTCGAATTGCTCGGCTCGCTCGGCGGAGAGAAGGCACTTGCGACCGTCGCCACGGCAGCCGCCGATTCGAACGTGGAAATCCAAGACGCCGCAACCCGCGTGCTGGGCGAGTGGATGAGCCCCGACGCGGGCCCCGTGCTGTTGAAACTGGTCGACACGCTCGGGGACGACAAGTTCCGGATCCGTGCTTTGCGCGGCTACATCCGAATTCCCCGACAGCTTGGAATCTCGGACGAAGAGAAGCTGGCCATGTTCCGGCAGGCCATGAAAGTCGCCTGGCGCGACGCGGAGAAGAAGCTGGTCCTGGAATCGCTAGTGCGAATCCCCTCGCCCCAAACGCTGGCGATTGCCGTCGAGAACCTCGACAGCCCGAGCGTGAAAGACGCGGCCGCCGCCGCGGCGGTTGCGATTTCCGAGAAGGCCATCAAGCGCAACCCGGCCGCCGTCGCCCGGGCCATGAAGCAAGTGCTCGAGGCCACGCAAAACGCCGAGTTGACCGCCCAGGCGAAGCGGCTGATGAGTCGCGCGGAGCGACAGGCCTCGAAGAAGTAGTCGCGAGGCTATTGACGTTTCCGATTGGTCCCCTCTCCCAAAGGGAGAGGGGAGACCCTTGGCAACGTTCGCTAAATCCCGCGCGTGGCAACGCCGACCGGGTCACACAAGGACCTTCGCAACCACGTCGTGTTCGCGGGCGTGTTCGGGCACCTTGAGCCCGACGTTCTCTCCCACGGCCGCTTCGGCAACCGACTCGCCGTCGATCTGCATCGAATCGACCCTCAGCGTGAAATCGCTGGTGTGGCCCTTGACGTGGATCGTATCGCCCACGGCCAGCGTGCCGTCGGTAATCTCGATCGCGGCCACACCGAGGTGCCCGAAATAGTGGGTCACCTTTCCAACTTGTTCTTCGGCCATCGGTTCACCTTCTTTCCCTTCTAGGGCCTTCCCTTCTGTCGGTCGGGCCTTTTCGCCGGTTCGGTTCGTCCGGACGTGACCGTCGCACAACTCAACCCACGCGCCGCAGTCGCAACGAACCCCGTGCCCGAATTGGAACAACGTGACATCGAAACCAGCACCGCATTGCGGGCAAGTAATGGCCATCCTGAACTCCCGCCCGCATTATAATGATTCCTTATCTAGAGTCAAAGTCTGCTATTTTGAACTTACCCCACAAGTTTGTGGTTGCCGGGAAGTACGGAACAAATTGCAGACCCGCCCCACCACTTGCGTTCGCCGGGCGCGCCGGATACATTCTTGGCATGAATACCACACGCAAAATGATTGTCTTGACCGACGGATTCACCGATCCGCACCGTGCTAAAACGGCGATTAGCCTGATGCGCTACAAGCCGGACGAAGTGGTGGCCGTTGTCGATCGCGAACTGGCCGGCCGAACCGCCCAAGAAGTGCTTGGCGAAGGGGGCCGCACGCCGGTGGTCGGCTCGCTGGCCGACGCGCCCCCGGCCGACACGCTGCTGATCGGCATAGCGCCGCCAGGCGGTCGAGTGCCACCGCACTGGCGGCCGATCATTCTGGAGGCCATCGCCCGAGGCCTGAACATCCTCTCCGGGCTGCACGAGTTCCTGATCGACGACGCGGAGTTTTCCCGGGCGGCGGCCGAGCAGGGGGTCGAACTGATCGACGTGCGCCGCAACGACGAGCACGACGTGGCCAACCGCCAGGGCATCCGGTCCGAGTGCCTGCGAATTCACACCGTGGCCAACACGAGCAGTTGCGGCAAGATGGTCGCCGCCATCGAGGTTGCCGACGGCCTGAAGAAGGGCGGCCTGGACGCTCAATTCGTGGCCACCGGCCAGACGGGCATCTTCATCGCCGGCAACGGCTGCCCGATCGATTGCGTGGTCTCCGATTTCGTCGCCGGGGCGGCCGAAAAACTTGTACTGGCCAACCAGCAACACGAAGTCCTGCTGATCGAAGGGCAGGGGAGCCTGGTGCATCCGCGTTACTCGGGCGTAACGCTCGGGTTGCTTCACGGCCTGATGCCCGACGGGCTGATCTTCTGCTACGAGATGGGCCGTCAAACCGTTTACGGCATGGACGACCAACGGCTTCCGCCCATGGATCGGGTCATCGAGTTCTACCACATGGCCGCCAACATCTTGCACCCCTGCGAGATTGTCGGCATCGCCGTGAACGGCCGGGGCTACTCCGACGAAGAGGTTGCCGCCGAGTGCGACCGCGTAAGCGACCAGTTCGGCCTGCCCGCCTGCGACGTCATCCGCCACGGCCCCGCCAAGCTGGTCGAAGCCGTGCTCGATCTGAAGCGCCGGTTGAACAAATGAAGCTTCTGCTACACCAGTTCGATTTGCCGCTTAAGCATACTTGGACGATCTCGCGCGGATCGACCGACGTGCGCCGCACGCTGATTGCCGAACTGCGACAGGACGGCGTTAGTGGCTTCGGCGAGGCGACCGAGAATGCCTATTACGGCGCCACGATCGACAACATCTCCGCGGCGATCCGGAGGGTTGAATCCATTCTGGAAAGCCGCGAGTTGGGCGATCCGGCCGAGTTGTGGGCGGAGCTGCGCGCGGAGTTGGCCGAATCGACATTTGCCCAATCGGCCTTGGACCTGGCGGCACACGATCTGTGGGGTAAACTCCGCGGTCGGCCGGTTTGGGAGCTTTGGGGGCTGGAGCCGAAAGACTCGCCGCCCAGCGATTACACAATCGGCATCGACTCGATCGAGCAGATGATCGAGAAGCTCGACGAGTTCTCCGGCTGGCCCGTCTACAAGATCAAGCTGGGCACGCCCGACGACCTGGAGATCATCCGCTCGCTGCGAGCGCACACCGAGGCCCCCTTCCGCGTGGACGCCAACTGCGCCTGGACGGTCGAGGAGACGATCAATAAATCGCGGCTGCTGGCCGGGCTGGGCGTGCAGTTCATCGAGCAACCGCTGCCGGCCGACGATTGGAACGGCATGAAACGGGTTTATGGCGACTCGGCACTGCCGCTGGTGGCCGACGAAAGCTGCCGGTACGAATCGGACGTCGAAACGTGCCGCGATCATTTCCACGGCATCAACATCAAGCTGATGAAGTGCGGCGGCCTGACACCCGCCCGACGCATGATAGATCGGGCGCGAGAGTTGGAGCTGAAGGTAATGGTCGGCTGCATGACCGAATCGACGGTTGGCATTTCGGCCATTGCCCAACTGCTTCCGCTGCTGGACTACGTCGACATGGACGGTCCGTTGCTACTGGCCCGCGACATCGCCGCCGGCGTAACCTTCGACCACGGCCGGGTGATCTATCCGGCGGAACCGGGTTGCGGCGTGCGGTTGCTGTAAAAGTCCCCTCTCCCTTTGGGAGAGGGTATAGGGTGAGGGGGAATAAGAGCACACGGTTCTATATCGGCTACTTGCGGTTACGAAGCACTCCAAACCCTCACCCCCGGCCCCTCTCCCAAAGGGAGAGGGGAGGATTCCCCTTACAGTTCGCGGACGTAGACGTTCTTGAACCAGAGCGTGTTGCCGTGGTTCTGGAGTTCGATTTGACCGGTCGGGTAGATCGGCTTGTCGCGCTCCCAGTAGTTCTCCAGCACGACGTTATCCACCACCAGCTTGCCGTTTAGCTTGATGGTCACCTTCTCGCCAACCATCTTGATGTAGAAAGTGTTCCACTCGCCGATCGGGTTGTCGGCACAGACCAACGGCTTGGCCGGGTTCTTCTTGTTGTTGAACAGTCCGCCGGAACCCTCTTTGCGATCGTTAAGGTCCCATATCTGCACTTGCGGCGTGCCGCGCAGGTAGATGCCGCTGTCGCCCTTCGGCTTGATCTTCCAGTCGACGTACATCTCGAAATCGCCGTAATCCTTCGCCGTGCAGAGGCTCTTGCCCTTGCCGTCGAACTCCAGCGCGCCGTCGATCACCTTCCAGTGCTGGCGCATACGCTCGTCGGCCTTTTTCTGGCCCTCGGCCAACTGTTCGGGCGTCATCGCGGCTCGGGTCTTGGGGTTGCCGACCAGACCCTTCCAGCCGGTCAGGTCCTTGCCGTTGAAGAGGGCGACAAAACCGGCCGGCGGCGTGTTGTCGGCCGCTTGGACCGTGGCGATAGCGCCAAGCGAAACGACGATGGCCAAGGCCGTGCAAAGCAGCGTTCTCATGAGAATCCTCCGGGTGTTGAAACGGTTATGAAATTGACTTGCGTTTAACGATGCATGTAACGGACGTTCCCCGGAGGGTGCCACTGCTGGCTTGTCCAGCAGTGTTTCGACGGGGTTCTTGCTTAGCACTGCTGGGCAAGCCAGCAGTGGCACCCACATTTCCGGCAACGGTCGCTTTCAGCGGGTTAGTGCGTGGCTACCTCACGGTTACCTCAACGGGTTGAACGAAATCGGTCTCCAGCGCGGCGGCTTGGGGGATGGTCATCTCGCCGTCCTGGAGCCAGAGACGGTAGTTGACCGACAGGTCCTTGCCTTTATCCAGTTCGTAGGGGAAGGCGGTGCCGAAGCGGCCGTAGTCCCGCTCGCCCCACATTGTCTCCTTGGCGTTGGCCGGCGTGCCCAACAGGACGGCCGTGTAGCGTTTGCCGGCCACCACGAAACTCATGGCGTTCCAGGGCAGGTTGGGAATCTCGTTGATGTACTTGCCCGGCTCGCCTTTTCCGTCGGGGCGAAGATAGTAGGTCAGCTTGTTGGTCGTCTTGGCCACCTCGTCGTCGGCTCGGAACTGGATGCCCGAGTGATGCACGTTGCCGCCAAGCTGAACCTTACCCACCGTGCTCGATACACGATTGGCGAACTCCAGCAGCATTCCGCCCGGCGTGTTGTAGACGGTGATCTCGCGTTTCTCTTTGACGAAGACGGTCTCGTCGTCTTCGTTCCAATCGATTTCCACCAGATGCCTTGCCAGGACGGGTCCGGCCTCTTCGGCGAGGATACCCTTGTGGTTCTCGAAGGCTTTGCCGTACCCTCGGCTGGACCCCGGTCCGGCCCAGGGGTTCACCCACTTGCTCTTCGCGCCTTCGTAACTGCACTGGTTATACGAAAAGAACAGCCCGCGATGATGCTGGTACTTTCCGCCCGCTCCCTTGGTTACCAGCCGGGTGCCGGCCGGGTTGAAGATGTGGTGAAACACGCGGAACGTGGCTTGGGCCGTCTCCAATGTGGATTTGTCCAACGCCTTGTAGACATACTGCAAGACGGGCCGGTCGCCAAAATTCAGTTGGACGAACTGGCCCGGCGTGTCCTTCCAACTGAAGCCGCCCGCCTTGGGCACGGCGGCGGAAAGAGTGGCGGTCAGCGTGAGCGTTTGTCCCTTCTTCAAGTTTGGAAGCACGAAGTGCAACTCCCGCGCGACAACGCCCTGGCGTCCAGCCGCTTTGCCGAGCAGGCCGGGCGCGGTTAGTTGGGCGGGAATTGGCTTGCCGGCCGGGTCGGTCAGGGTGACCGAACGGGCCTTCTCAAGCACTACCGGGTTGAGATTGGCCTGCTGCAAGGCTTCTTCGAGCAGAACGCAGACGGGCGTGTTCACCCGATCGTGCTTGCCCGCGCTGACCGTCAGTTCGTAACAATCGGCCGACATCGGCACGCTGATCAACAGGCAGGCAAGCAGTAAGACAAACAGAACGGTTCGCGGGGAACGAGATTCCATGGTTGCGTATCTCCTCTTGTTTGTCGAGGCGGGTGTAGGTAGGCGGGGGCGTGGATCTCACCACCGGGATGGCACGATCCGACTACTATACCACGACCGCCGGCGGTTTGCAAGAAAGCGGCCATCCGAGCCGCAGCGTCCTCGCCGCGGGTTACGTTGTGGCGCGAATCGTGTTGATATTTGATGGAAACCGTAATTTCCACGCCACGTAACCCGCCCCGAGGACGGGGCGGCTCGGAAGGACGGGGCGGCTCGGAAGGACGGGGCGGCTCTTTTGGCTCACCAGGGCAGCAGGTTCCGCAGACCCATTGTGAAGATGATCCACAAGGCACTGAGGGCTTCCTTGGAGTCGATCTTCGACTGGCCAAGCTGCCGGTCGGCGAAGATGATGGGCGTTTCGCCGAAGCGGGCGCCCAATCGCTTGAGGTGCCAGAGTATCTCTTCCTGGAACGAGTATCCCCGGCTGCGGACGACGTCGAAATCGAGCTTGGCCAGCAGTTCCGTCCGATAGCAGCGATACGCGCCGCTACAATCCTTGGACTTCAACCCCAGCAGCCAGCGGGCGTAGAGATTAACGCCCCGGCTCATGATATGCCGCTTCAGCGGCCAGCCCTCCACGCCGCCGCCCGGCACGTAACGCGAACCGATCATTATGTCCACGGCCGGGCCGTCTCGCGGTTCCATGGCGGCCAGCAGGTCGGGCAAATAGCGCGGGTGGTGGCTGAAGTCGGCATCCATGTTGAGCACGTACTTGTAGCCGTGCTCGATGCCGTATCGCATGGCGGCAACGGTGGCCGTACCCAGCCCCAGCTTGCCCTCCCGATGCAGGCAATGCACGCGCGGGTCCTCGGCCGCCTTTTCGTCGCACCACTGGCCGGTGCCGTCGGGCGAGTTGTCGTCGACCACCAAGATGTCCACCTCGCCCGCCTGCTGAAATATCTCCTCAACCAGACGCGGCAGATTCTCGATCTCATTATAGGTGGCAACGGTTACCAGGGTCTTATCGGTGCTGGACATTGTGCAGCGTGCTCTCGGGCTGGCGTGAGGCAACTCATTCTAACCGCGGAATCTCTTGGCGTCTTTCCACATCTGATTGACTTCATTCACGGCCCGGCATGCTTCAGCTTGTTCGATGTGCGGCTTCAGTTTCACTATCTTATCGGCTGCTGACTCAACTCCTAATTCGTGCTTACCCTTGAGCTTCACATACAGGGCAGTTGCGATTCGTTCAAGCTGGGCGACTCCTTTGCTGCCCAGACTCTTGGCGACGAATTCCACTTGGTTCCTGTATCGGGCTACCGTTTTGGGAAAACGCTCCAGTATTAAACCACTCATTTCACCGGAAAGGTATCTCGGTCCATACTTGGGGTCGGTTATTTCCAATGCAAGCATCGAGTCCGCCCGCAGTGCGGTCAACTCATCCGTCAGATCGAATGAATACGGACCGTACTTGTAGAGCACGAAGTCGAATTCAAGCGGGACACCGGTCATTTCCTGCAGGAAGAAGCCGGCTTTCTGAATATTCGTTTCGCCACACCAGCTTTCCTGCTCTCGCAGTGACTCAACAAGAGAGAGAAGTATAGCTGATCGTTGAAGTCGTTTCATGGTTCATCCTCCGCAACCTGGGAAATTATTTCGTCACGCTTCTCTCCGAGCCAGTTTTGAGCTTTACCGCGCAACTCAGGCGCGACGAGAACGCGATCTATGTTCACGAGTGGGAGTGTCTTCAGGACATCCGACACAGCCTGGGAAGGCATAATGCGTCCGTCTCTGGTTCTCACTGGAAAGCTGGTGCTGCTGCCTCCCTGCCTATAGTGGTCGTGGTGCAAATGCTGTTCACCCAACTCCGCGCGGGCAGCTTCGAAAACCGCTTCACCGGATTCTGGATTCCTTTCCGCATCTTGTGGATTTCTTTCGTACAGAATGCGGTAGTGTTTCCGATTGACTATCCGATCAGCCGCCTCATGTCCGGGATGAGAAGAATCCACGGCGGCCTTTCTCAGTTCAACAAGGACTTCATTGTCGGTCAAATTCAGGAAATCGTCGATGTCGGTAGGTATGCCGTCGGCGTACACGGACAAGAGGAAATCCTGCAAGTGGAAATCGTAGGCACGACGCACTGGATGGAAATACACCTGCGAATACATGAAGTACCGGGCCAGGAGAAGTCCTTCGGCGGATTCAAGTCCTCCCGATTCAATGCCTAGCACGGGCGCGGCGGATTCCTCGTCCGTCTCTGGAAGAATTCTCAGTGTGTCGATGAGTCGGTACTGGTCAAATTTCCCGTAAACGACTCCCGCGTGAAGTGAGTCACGAAGCAAATAGTCCATGCGGTCCACGCCGAAGGAGTCGCCGACGATGACCTCCGTCAGTATCCTTTCCCAGTCACTGAACGCCTGGTCTCTCAATTCCTTTGGACCGACTGCAAGCTTCGCGATGTCGTCTGGACGGAGTGGCGGAGTGACTTCACTCCAGATACTCCGCATCTCATCACTGTTCACCAGATCAACAGTCAGGCTCTCGTGTGTCCGACCTTCGGGCAGCAGCTTCTTTTCAGCGGCGTGAGAGAACGGCAAGTGCCCCAGATCATGGCACAGGGCGGCCATGCGAAGCACTCTGCGCCAATACACCAGTTGATCGCCGGTGGGGACCTTTTCGCGTACCCTGGGATTCAGATTCTCATCAGCGGTGATAACACGAAACACTCGGTCTGCAAGTTCCATCACACCAAGCGAATGCTCGAACCGTCGATGGGTCGCGCCAGGATAGACCAGATAAGTCAGGGCAAGCTGGTGGATATGCCGCAAACGCTGAAAGGCCCGCGAGTCAACGATCTTCCGTTCTTCAGAATCCAGGCGGACGAAGACATGAACGCCATCACGAATTTCGTGGATTCTCTTTACCATCTTCACCTACTCGACAGATGGACCATACTGCCGAAACTTGTGCTCGCGTCCTGCCTGGAAACGGGTCGTCCCATGATTCCCGGATACCCCATTTCCTCAATGCGGCCCTCGTTGGTCGCGGTAGCCTACGCCTGTCGGCAATTCCTGTCAACCGACGTGCCGGGAACTGATCTTGGACGGGTGCAGGAACGGGCTTCTGAAGAGTCTCGCGCAAAGCCGCAAAGAGGCCAAGT
>CAZDHN010000011.1:0-24740 GCA_964505115.1 uncultured Planctomycetaceae bacterium | reverse complement strand
CAAACCGGTGCTACCGCACCCAGGCAAGAACCCGCTCCCGTTGGTCGCTGAACTTCGTCAAAAACTTAACGATCTTTGAAGTTAGTAGTATAGGGCGTATTGCCATCCGAGAGCTAATTTACCCAAACATTCCGTGAACGGTTACGCATGGCACCTTCCGGCAGCGAAGTCGACGCCAGTTTCTACGAAATGGTCCACCGGATTGCCGGACCCTTGCGGGAGGAAGCCAAGTCCGAGCGTCGTATACGCGATCGCCAGCCGTTCGTCGTGACCCAGCGGATCGCGCCGCGTTGTCGGGCCGGCGTGCCCGATGACTCGGAGTTCTTCGAGGTCAAGTGCCGCGATCTGAATCGGGCCGGCTTCTCGTTCTTGGCCTCCAGCCGGCCAAACTTCACCGAGTTGGTCGCTTCCTTCAGCACGGCGTCCGAGGTGGTCTACATGGGTGCCCGGGTCCTGCACTGTGCCAGCGTGCTGGTCTATCCGTCGGGTCAGATGGAGCATATCCACGGCCGGGCCGGCGACGTCAACTATCGAGGCCCAAACGGTGAAAAGGGCAGGCCCATGGTACTGGTCGGCTGCCGCTTCACCGGGCAGATGGAAAAGTAGTCCTCGTCGGGGCCGCGGCCCCGACCAAACGGGATACCCGAACCTCCCAACCCTTCATTTATGGCCCGCCGACTGTTAAGATAGCATGCAACGATAGTCTCGCCGCTTGCATGGAACCCGAAGCATGAAGCGTGTTCTCGGCCGCACCGCCGTCCTGCTGCTTGCGCTCTGCGCGAGCGGATCGCGATCGGCGTTTGCGCGGAACGGCGAGTGGCCCACCGAGCAGGTCGTGCTTGTCGACGGACGCAGTCTTCGCGGTCTGATCGAGTCGGAGGACACGGCCTGGGTCTATCTGACCGAGATCCAGCGTCCCAAAGGCCGGCCCATGTTCCTGGTTGTTCGACCCATCAACCGGAATTCGATCGAGCGGCTGGTCCGCTTGGAAGCCGACTCCAGGAAAAAACTCCGGCAGCGGATCGAGCAGTTCAAACACCGCTTGCGGATCGAAGCGGCCCAGATGAAATCCGTCCGCCTGGGGATAGCGAAAATCGGCGATACTCCCTGTCACCGCTATCGCGGCAAGTGGTTTACGCTGGATAGCAGCACCGACGAGCCGACCGCTCGCCGGGTGGTCGTGCGGGTTGAACAAGTATTCGCCGCCTATCGCCAAATACTCCCGTCGCGAACCGAATCGGCCCAGCCGCTGAGGTTCGTCGTGCTCGGCTCGTTGGACGAGTACCGTGCTTTCCTGGCTGAAATGGGGCTGAAGATAAGCAATCCGGCGGTCTACGTTCGGGAGAGGAATCTGGTGGTCGCCGCGAGCGAGACGGCCCGATACACGGCCGAATTGGAAAAGACCAACGCCCGACACGAAGAACTCCGCGCCGAGTTGAAGGAGCTGGAAAAGCAGTTGGCCGTCCGCCTGAAGGAACTGGGCCAGCAACTTCGCAATCCGGCCAAGCCGCGAGGCGAAGCGTCGCTGCTCGTCCGTTTGCGCCGGGAGGCCGAGGAGGAGATCAAGAGTAAGAAGAACGAGATCCGGCGCTGCGACCGCCAGAACGCCCAAGCCTTCGACAAGGTTACCCGGCGAATGTTCGCCCGGCTCTACCACGAGGCCTTCCACGCCTATTTGGAGAACTACGTCTACCCGCAACGGCAATACGACGTGCCCCTTTGGCTCAACGAGGGGTTGGCGACGGTTTTCGAGCAGGGCCAATTGGAGTCGGGTTCGCTTCGCGTGGATGCCCCGAATCGGCCCGCGCTAAAGCTGCTCAAGGCCGATTTGAACAGTCGAGAACCGCTGCCGTTGGAGCGGCTGTTGGCGGCCGGTGGACGCGACTTCCTCGTCGGCGAGGGCAAGTCGTCGGAAACGTCGAACCGGTACTATTATCACGCCTGGGGGTTGGTCTACTACTTGGCGTTCGAGCGGCGCCTGCTCGGCAGTCCCCGCCTGAGTGAATACGTCAGCGCCGACGCCCGGGCGGTCGAGCCGGTCAAACGCTTCGAGCGGCTCGTCGACATGCCCGCGCCCGCGTTCCGCAAAGAGTGGCGAAAGTATATCGCCACGCTGAAGTAGATGTACTCATCACGCTCCGCGTGATGCAAGTTCATCACGCGGAGCGTGATGAGTACGTGTTCTACGTTTCAGCATTGGCAACCCGGGCGAGAACAAACAGCAGGTCGCCCAGCCGGTTGAAATATGCCGGCATGTCGGGCGAGAGATCCTCCGATCGGGCCAGCGTCACCAGTCGTCGTTCGGCCCTGCGGCAGACGGCTCGAGCTACGTGCAGCGCGGCGGCCGCCGGAGTTCCGCCAGGCAGGATGAAATCCCGAAGCGGCGGCAGCGTCTCTTCGTATTGATCGATCTGGGCCTCCAATGACTCAATCAGATCGGGCCCTATCCGTGGCGAGTCGGGCGATGCCAGTTCGGTGCCCACGTCGATAAGCTCGCGCTGGAGCCGCTCCAGCAACGAATCGAGCGACTCGGGCAGCCCCACCGCGCGGACCTGCCCGAGCAGGGAACTTAGCTCGTCGACGGTACCGCAGGCTTCGAGCCGGCCGGCGTCCTTGCTCAGGCGGATTCCGCCCGGCAATCCCGTTTCGCCCTGATCGCCGCCGCGAGTGTATATTTTCATCGATTGGCCTCCTGCGGCTAGAACTCAGGAAGGGGTTAGGGGGCAGGGGCCAGGGGCCAGGGTTCCGAATTCCGGCGTTAAGGTGCCCGCCGGATACTGGTCCCTGAACCCTGGCTCCCGATCCCTCTCCCTTTGCCTGGCGGCCCTGCCGCCCTTGACGTCGAGCACTTCGATTTTCAGTCGGCCGGCGACATGGACGATGGGCAGGAAACTGCTGTAGGCCGAGGCACCTTCCAGGCTGGAGTCGACCAACTTCAGATGTGCCGCGCCGATGCCGCCCCGGCCGAGCGTGGCGTCCAGCGGTATCCAACGCTTACCGATGTAAACCTCGTTCCACATATGGTATCCGAACGA
This sequence comes from uncultured Planctomycetaceae bacterium, assembly GCA_964505115.1. Lineage (GTDB taxonomy): Bacteria > Planctomycetota > Planctomycetia > Pirellulales > Thermoguttaceae > CAZDHN01. The sequence continues at coordinate 21,705 of CAZDHN010000011.1, read as the reverse complement.
CTGCGTGCCCTGCATGTAAACCAGTCCGATGGCCACTCGGGCGGGGATTTTTCGTGCCCTAGCCAGCGCGGCCAGCAGTACCGCGTGTTCCGTACAATCGCCCACCCGGCTCCTGGCCACTTCGGCGGCCGTGGCAAAGGCTTGCGAGAAATCCTTCAGCTTGATTATCCGCTTGACGTAGCCCTCCAGGGCAACGGCCGTCGACCAGGCGTCTTTCGTATCGCCGGCCGCCTCGGCCGCCATTTTCACGATTAGCGGATCGTCGCTCTGGATCAGGTTGTTGGGTAGCCGATCGGCATCGCTGGGCGGGTCGGAAGACGCGTCGGGGTTAACGGCCGGGCTGTCCGGGCGAAGGGCGTAAACGGTAATTCGGGCGGTGTGCTCGTCTATCGACTCGACCTGTTGCGAGGCACCGGCGACAAAGGCGCCGGCCGGGTCGCTGTCGGCCAAATGCACCCGATAGCGAATCCGGCTGGTGTCGTGCGGCCGGTCGATTGGCCGGTCGACCTTGACCGTCACGTCCAGCCCCAGGTCGAACCCGCCGGCGTCCGTCTTGTCCAGGGCCTGGGCCTTGGTGGTCTGGAACGATTCGAGCCCCATCGCCTCGCTACGGTCCTTGAGCACCTCGCCCGTCCGGTCCGTCCACATGGTTCCCTTGATGGATTGGCCGCCGGCAAAGGTTATCGTGGTATCGATTGCGAGCAGGTTGTAGGTGCCGGTCAGCAGTTTGACTGGCTGGAAATCGCCCGCGCTCATCTCGACGGCGGCCACCTGGTTGAAGCCGGGCATCAGCGCGTGGATCGTACGTTTCTCGCCCGGCCCCAGCGGTTTGCGGCGAAGCGTCTGCTCGGTGGCTTGGAACCCGCCGTAGTCGGCCGACCAGGGGATCCGCGTGGTGCTCGTTTTTCCTTGCGTGGTCGTCTCGATGATAAGTTCATTTCCCTCGACGCGGCCTTTGGACAAAAGGGGTACCGGCCCCATTGCTAATTCGGTCTGGAAATCGATCAGCGTGCCGTCGGGGGTCTCGGTGCAGGTGAAGCGGACCTTCTGTTCGGTCGTCTCGCCGAAACGTTTGACGGTTAGATGGTCCAACCCCTCGATTTCGATCAACCGCCGCCCTGCCCTGTCGATCTCTCGGCTGGTGGTCCGCCCGTAACCGACCTTGGTGCCCTTAATGTACTGAACCTTCCAGACTTCGCGCGGCGTGGCGGCCGGAGCGCTTTCCGGCGAATCGGGCGAGGAGTTGTCTGATTGGGGCTTACATCCTCCCTGGAGGCAAAGCCCGACGAGAACCAGCACAATCCCAACCCCAGGGCAACAACGAGCGGCCGCCTGGCGGCCCGTCAATCGGTTCCGTTCCATTTCCGTGTGACTGCCGGTTACTGATTACGGAGATATTATTGATCTTTGCATAGTCAATGCGCGGGTCAAGGGGGTTCCGCCGGGGAACCGGGCTTCGCCCTCAATCATTGACTATGCAAGGGGCAATAACGTCCATGCCGGTGCATTTTTCATCAACGGGCAGTCTAGCACTGTCGGGGGTCGGATGCAAAGCCACATCGCCTCGATGGGAGGCAAAGTCGCCTTGATCTGGAGAGATTCACTCCGGAGCCAGACTCTCTTGGGGAAACTCTCGTCGGCACCACACTCGGGCCGTTTTCAGGTGCTAGACTAACTTAGACCGGTCGCATTCATGATCCTTCCCGAGTGCTGAATCGGTCGACTTGGGGCAAAGCGATTGGCCACTACGTTGGTGCGATAGTGGCGAGGGAACGGGTTGTTTCGATTGTGCCGTTTGCGGTGTGATTGGCATCCGGGAACTCGCTAAAAGCGTGGCGTACTTGGCCGGTGGATAACGTACTGTTTGTTAGTGAACGATGGAATCCCAACTGCGGCTCTGCCGTACCCTAGCCATCTGAGATCAGCTTGCCTCGATAGACCAGAGACCATAATGGGCTTTCTTAAAAAATTCTTTCGCAACGTCTTTCGCGATGGGTCGATCCCGGTCGGCACCAGTAGCTTTGAACACCTCAGCGAAGACGAACTGGAAACCCACCTGGCGGTTGCCCGGTACGGGAGTTTTAGGCTTTCCGATGCCGTTCGACCTTCCTACGACCTCCAGGTCGTGCCCTGCCAGGGATACCGGCACGATTCCTATCGCGACGAAGAGAGTCATTCCACCGTTCCCGTGGTTATGGCCTCGGTGTCTAAAGAACACCTCTTCGAAACCTTCCTGGACCTGCTGGACCCGCTGGGGTCGGTGGCCGACGTGGTGCTGGAAACCAGCCACAACCGCGACGCCCGCGGACACCAGGACCTGTACCGGGAACATATCGACTTGCCGGTGCTGAAGAGCATCCTCTGGGAATTCGAGGACCTGCTGGTCAACGACGGCTGTACCGGTATCGCCGTGCTCAACCCGGGCGTTCCGCAAGAGGTCCAGTTCGACGAGCACAAGCTGCTGATCGTCTACGGCGAGGAACTGAAGAAGTTCGAGGAAGCCCTGGGTGAACGAAACGTCGGCTGCGACGAGCAGATGAAGTTCGTCACCGAGGCCGAGCACGTTCACTCCTCAAGCGATCAGTACGCACAGCAGTTCGAGGAACTGCAAACCCGCCTCGGCATGGACTGCGGATTTATGTAAGGTCGGAAGTCGGCAGTCGGAAGTGTGATAAGGCTTCCGACTTCTTAGCTTTCCGCTTTCCGCTCTCCGCTTTCCGCTTTCACCCAGAGGGCGTCTTCGCGGAGTTCTTCCAGGGTTTGTTCCAGGCCGATGAAGCGGCGACGGAAGTGGAGCCAGACCAGGCACGCCGCGGCCGAACCGCCGGCCAGCAGGCCCAGGCCCGTCATCAGCAGCCAACCGGTCCGCGAAACCCCCAGTAGGCCGTCGAGCATCTCGGCGACGGACACGGCCAGCACGGGCAGCGCGGTCAGGGCCATCAGGGCCGCAATCGCCAGAACGACGGCCGATCGGCCGATCAGCCGGGCGTCGGAGCGGAGTTCCAACTCGGCCAAGTCCCAGCGGAGCCGGAGCATTTCGCGGGCTTCGGCGCTCAGCGAGCCGAGTTCATCTTTGACTTCCTTGAATTGCCGCACGGTTGAAGGTTGGGTTTGGGGTTGGATGGGAATTTGTTTCAAACCACGGATGACACGGATAGCACGGATATTGTCAACGAAGCAATGCTCTCTTGCTCTTGGTGCGGAATCCACACGGTTGGATTGTCATGTGGAATGTTTCCCTTATCTTATCCGAGTAATCCGAGTAATCCGTGGTTGATTTCGTCTTGGGTAGGAGTCCGTGAACAGTCAACTCTTCGAGGAGTCGGCCCAAATCTGTTCGAGTTCGTGCCAGGCGATCCGGCCGGCTCGATCGGCCGCTCGACGGACCATCCGCAGGCCCAGCCATCGTGCCAGGCGATGGGGCTTCAGTCCGGCCGAGATGGCCAAGCCGGCCCCCAAGGCGGCCACGACCGCCGTGCCGGGGAAACTCTCGACGCAGGCTCGCCAGGAAAGCAGCCGGGTGCCGCGGTCGCGGACGGATCGGAGCCGGCCGTCGATCAGCCGCCGCTGCCGTCCTATCCGCAAGCGAAGCTCTCGCTTGGTTCGTTCGATGTCAGCGTTGCTGGGCCGGTCCGACATGGCGTGTTGATTCAAACGGGGGTGTCAGTGGAAAATGGGGACTGGCTCCGACCGGATAACGGCCGGAAGTGCTGGAAAACCGTAGCCGTGAGGTGCCTGTCCCCTTTTTCCACGGTACATGGTATTGGCTGTCTGAAAAGGGTGACAGGACCGCCTACCGCCGGAAAATGCGTCCGAGGAACAGCCCGGCCAGCATGGCTATCACCACGCCGGGGCCCGGATGCTTCTTGACTTGAGCGAGCAGGTCGTCGATCAGATCGCCCAGCGTCTTCTCGCGGACGCGTTTCAGCCGGTCGGTGGCCTCCTGGCGAATTTTCACGTAGGCCGCTTGGGCCTTCTTCAACTCGGCCTCCGCCAGACGAACCGCCTCGTCGGCCTCGTGTACCTCGGGCGAGTCGTTCGATGATTTGTTGGCAGCCTTCTTCTTTGCCACGTTAGCCTCCTCGCGATATACGGGCGGCAGGGTACGTGGAACGGATGGGACACAATATCCCTTCGCGCACCCTGCAAAGTTGCTGTAAGAACGTACCTTACCGTGCCGCCGGAGGGAAGACCGCTTCGCCCGAGCGGTCTTGCGGCCAAGATGAGTACAACCGTCGCAATCGATACAGGCGTCGGTCTATAAAGCCGCGACCGTTGGTCGCGCACGAGGAAGAAAGGCACACTGTTCCCCGAAACTCTCAGCGCGACCAACGGTCGCGGCTTTATATTAGCGATATCATGACCCCATCGTGCGTTACGGCTCGATCAGGTACGCGCGGCCTTCGAGGTTGACCAGGACGGGTTCGTCGAAGACGAGGTACTGGGAGAGGGTGCGATTGTGGCGTCGGGCCAGGGCGAAGTAGGCGTCGCTGAACTGCTTGACGTGAGTAGCGGCCTTCTCTTGCGTGGCGGTAAGCGTGGAATCGACCCACTGCCCGTCGCGGCGGTAGAAGGCCCGATTGCCGATGTTGCGAACGTTCGACTTGGCGTCGCTGGCTTCCTTCTTGGCTTCGGCGGCAAACATCCCGCCACCGCGTCCGCTGAAGCTTTCCGCCATCATGTTCATGTCGGCAGGCTTGGAGGCGGCCGGCGCCGCTTGGGCGGCCCGTTGTAGCTTGCCCTTCATCGCCCGTTGCGCGAACCCAGCCACGCCCTCGGAATCAGCCAAGGCTCCCAGTCGCCGGTCGGCGCGACGCGCGTTGGTTGCCACGTCGCGGACGTTCGTGTTTTCGTCGGCCAGGAAAGATGTGTAGGGCGTAAGGATGCCGTGTCGGGTGGCCAGCGTCATCAGTTCGTTGACCAGTTCGCTGTTCTTGCCCTTGAGGTCCAACTCATCAAGGATTTCGCCGATGCGGCGAACGGCCCAAAGCTTTTCGATAAACGCTTGCGATTCGTCCTTGCTCTTCTCGACCAGTTTGGCCGGGAAGTCGAGCTTCTGCTTCTTGCCGCCGACCGTGCCTTGGACGATCACCTTGGCCGTGCCCGACTTCTTGTAGCGGCCGACCAGCACCAACTGCTCGCCGGCGAACAGGTCGAACGAGTCCTTGGGATAGACCCGATTGATCGGCTTGCCCTGCTCGGTTTTGACCGCGTCGAAGACGAACTCCAGTTGCACGCCGGTCATCACGGGCGATTCGATCCGCCGATAGAGCCGGCTGACGCGATCTTCGATATCCTCGTTTGGCCGGACGTACTCGCTCTGGCCGAAGTTCTCGCGGACCAAGCGATCCAGCAGCCGGCTGTTGACGTCGTAGCCCACCCCGAAGGCAAAAACTCGGGCGCGAACCTTGTTCTCATTCTTGGCGGCGGCCACGATCTTCATCTCGTTGGTCTCGCCGGCCGTGGGCAGGCCGTCGGTGAGGAAGACGACGTAGTTGGGGCGGTCGGAATCCTGCAATTGCCCCAGCGCGGCGCGCAGTGCCCCGTCGATGTTCGTGCTGCCGCCGGCGTAAATTCCCTCGACAAACCCCAGTGCGGCCTTTCGGGTGGAGTCATCGAATCGCTGCAACTCGGGCCGAAACGGCTCGACCTGGCTGTCGTAGGCCACTACGTTGAACAGATCACCCTCCCGGAGGTTACCCAGCACGAACTTGAGCGCAGCTCGGGCCTGGTCGATCTTCTTGCCGCTCATGCTGCCCGACCGGTCGACCACGAAGACCACGGTCTTCTTGGGCTGCTTGTCCTTTGGGGCCTCGATCTTCGGGCTGGCCAGCAGGAGGAAGTAGCCGTCCTCGCCGGCGTCGGGCCGATAGCTCAACACCCGGGTGCTGACTTTGCCCTTGCCAACGTCGTACAACAGGCGGAAGTCGGAGGTGGGGACCTCGTTGGTCACTTCGTAGGTTATCGTGGCGTGGCCATCGTCGGGCCGCTTGATATTGATTGCGTGCGTGGGGCTATAGACGTTCTTGATCTCTTCCTTGCTCTCGATCGTCACCCGAATGCTGACCTTCTCCACCGCGTGCGAAGTGTACTTGGCCGTGCTCAGTGGGAAGAGGAAGTCGGTCAGGCCCTCCCGCTTGCGGCAGAGTTGCGAATAGCGGATCGATACGGTCCGCTTGGCGCCCGGTGGGACCGGAAAGACACTCGTTTTGAACAGCCCGGTGCCCATCCACTCCAATAGGGCTGGGTCCTTGTTCTTGCGGACAATCTCCTCATACATCCGCCGGGCGTCTTCCGCCTTGAGCAACTTGGCCGGATACTCCTTCCCGTCGACCAGCAGCGTCATCTGGTCGATCGCCCCGTCGTAGGGCAACGGGAAGACGAAGCAGACTTCCAACTGCCGGCTGCCCGTGTTCACGAACGATTGCGAAACCTGCACCTGGGCCACCTGATCGATCATGCGGACCTGAACGTCCAGTTCCTTGATCTTGTAGCAGGCCGGCTGAGGCGGTACGGGCCGGGGTATCGGGTGATGATGATGCGGCGGGTAAATGATGATCGGACGCGGCAGACGCACGTGCTGGTGCGGATCGACCACCACCAATATGCCCTGGGCGCCGACAATCGACGGGACCAAGAACAGGGACAACGCAAGCAACCGGGTAAACCAGCGGGTCATGGCCTGGCCCTCCTTCTTCGTGACGGGACCTATTAAGTTTCACTGATTATATGACGAAGCGGCCGCCTGCAAAGTTCCCGCCACCCGGCTGCCAATGGGCCAATTGACCGCCCGGCCATCTCGGCTACACCCGGGCGCAGGAACACGTTTGTAGCTGGATTCGCAAGAATTCAGCCCCCGAGCGTAATCCGTCTGAATTCTTGCGAATTCAGCTACCAACGTGTCACCGATCCATTGAGGTTCCGCAAACCCGTTCCTGTGCCCGCTACACCCCCCATGCCGTGGCAAGGTGTGGGGTACTTGGCAAACGGGGTGTTCTGCGGGTTTTGTGCGTCGTTCCCCCCCACCCAACTCAACCGGGTGGTTTGACGCGGATTGCCCCAGTGCTAAGATTTCAATAGGAGATCTTCTCTGATTATGCGCAATTCGCGCGGATGTATTGTGGCGTTCCCTTCGAGACCAGGAAGAAAAGGAGGAGCGAGATGCAAGTGTCCAAGCAACTCTCGGTTACCCTAGTGAACAAGCCGGGCCGACTGGCTGACATGTTGGCCGCATTGAACAAGGAGAAGGTGAGCTTTCAGGCATTATCCGTGATGGACTCCGGTGATCGTGGCACTCTTCGTTTCGTGCCTGAGGACCATGTGGCCGCAACCGAGGTCTTGGAAAGGAAGAACGTCCGCTTCGATATTTCTGATGTTCTACTCGTGGACGTGTCGTCTCAGCCGGGCGCGTTTTCGAAGATATGCGAACGGCTGGCGAGCGATCACCTGAACATCGACTACGCCTATTGCTCGGTGGGCACCAATCGCGGCACGAAAGGTGGCGCCACGGTCGTCATCAAGGTCAACGACCTTGCCAAAGCGCAGCGGATTCTTAGCGAGAACGGATCCAGCCGCCGCAAACTGCCGGGCCGCCGCCCGGTCCACGCGCGATAGATCGCTGCTCGACGGAGACTATTGGGGCTTTTCGCCTTCGGTCGGGATGGGTAACTCGGCCACGATCCGCGTGCCCTTGCCGGGGGCGGAGTCGATAGTGGTTCGCCCTTTGAACAAGCGGGCCCGTTCTCGGAGCCCCTGCAGCCCGAAACGATTCCGGTCGACATTATCCGGATCGAAGCCGACGCCCCAATCGCGGACTTCGATGCGAGCGAGAGAATTCTTGCCGGTCAACTCCACGCGGACCTTCTCGCTTTGGCTGTGACGGCAGGCGTTGCTGAGGCTTTCCTGCACGATTCGAAAGATGGCCGCTTCCAGCGGCGCTGCCAGCCGGTCGAACTGGACATCGTGGTGGAATTCTATTTCCAACTCCTCGCGACCGTTCAGCTCTTGAACGAGATAATCGACGGCCGTCACGACCCCCGACTCGTCGAGGATCGGCGGTCGCAGCCCGCTGATCAGTCTTCGCGTTTCATTCATGGCCTCGGCCAACAACTGGAGCCCTCCGTCGAAGGCCTTCCGGGCCGCTTCGGGCATCTGGTTGCGGGGTTGCGAGAATGCCTGGAGCCTCATCTGGGCACCGGCCAGTTGTTGTGCCAGCCCGTCGTGAATCTCGTAGGAGACCAGCTTTCGCTCCAGTTCCTGCAACTCGAGCATTTCCTTCAGCAAGCGTCGCTCTTTCGCCAACTCGGCGGTTCGTTCCTCGACACGCCGCTCCAACTCGTCGTGCGCCTTTTGCAGTTCCTCTTCCGCTTGCTTGCGTTTGGTAATGTCGCGTCCCACGCCCTGAAGCTCGATGGCGTTGCCTTGCTCGTCGAATATCACGCTGTTGGTCCACTGCTGCCAGCGAATCCTCCCGTCGGCCCCAATCGCCCTGTGCTCGTGCGTGGCAACCGGATTCTCCGGCCCCAGCGAAGCGAAGTGTGCTTGGACTCGCTCGTGGTCCTCTTCCGGAATAAGCGGCATGAACTTGTGACCGAGCAGCGCTTCGCGCGGCTTGTCGAAGTAGCGGCAGTAGGCGTCGTTCACGAACGTGATTGTTCCGTCGGGCGGATACCGGCAGATGAGTTCCGTTTGAGTTTCGACAACCGCCCGATATCGGGCTTCGCTCGCGCGTAGTGCTTCTTCCGCCCGCTTCTGCTCGACGATGTGACGCCATTCCCGAACGGCCCGACTGGCTACGCGAGGCAGATCGGCCAGATTCAACGTCGACTTGACCACGTAGTCCAAGGCGCCGGCCTTCAAGGCGGCCACGGCCGCCTGCTCGTCTCCATGAGCAGTGACGACGACCACGGGAAACTGGGCGGAATCCTTGTCGGTCGGCAGAATCTCCATTCCGTCGCCGTCCGGCAGTCGGAGGTCGGCGATTACCAGATGTGGAGTTGTTTCCGCCAACAAGGCTCGCGCTTCCCGAAGAGTTCCCGCAACGGTCGCAACCATCCCCTCGCCATGCCTCTTGAAGGCCTTGCTGATGATACGGGCGTGTTCACGATCGTCCTCGATCAACAAAATACGGATGATTTCTTGCTCTTCCGTCATCGGCTCGCTCGCAACTGTTGATTAAGTGGAGCAGCAACGCCACAAAGGATTATATCCGCTTCGCCGCCATGCGGGAACGCGTAAATCTGGCGACTCCGTACCATTTATGTATAATCGCGCAATTTACTATCTGCCGCAGAATGAGGACTGCCGACTTCTCCTTTCAATCGGATGATGAGTACCTACGAATGGCGGGGCGCCGCGTCAACTTGGTTGAGTGGTTGCCACTCGTGTTTCACATCCTAAGCATCTCGCAAATCGTACCGCGCAACCTCTGCCGGTCTAACTCGACTGCAATGAACGGCGCGCGGCGTCGTAGATAGTTAAAAGCTATCTCTTCGGTGATGTCTGTTGCCAACTTGCAGTATTCGGCCAGCCATTGAAGTCGACCAGAAACGCAGGTCAATTCATTGTTGAGTTTCAGGCGATCAATTGTGGCCTGAACTTGTCGTGATGTCCGCGCGGCCAGATTGTCGTTTGGTGTCACAAGCAATGACGGGAATCGGATAACAAACCATCCGTCCTGAATTGTGAATGGGTCAAGTACATCCTCGTGCTCTCCTTTGCAGCCATTTAAGGCTCCGCAGACAAGCCGGTAGTTGTCCCACTCGTAAGCAAATTGAGGATACTTCTTCTTGGGCTTGAAGTGCTCTACCGTCCCAAATCCCGTCGGTGGCGGTGAAATCCATTGGCAACTAAAAACGCAGATTCCATCATACGATTCGTAGAGTTGCGGCAATACCTTGCGCCAATAGTTGCGGCTTGAATACTGTTTTGTGGTGGGACGCGGACACGTCGCAAGAAACTCCTTTCCCGGTGTGCGGACTCGGTCATCGAACTCGGGAGGCTCTGGCTTTGCTTGGACAGGAATCACACCTCCACTCCATGTTGTTCGGCGAAGTACAACCAGCGTGGCCAGAATTCATCGTCATCAGCGAGGTGCTGAATCAGTCGTTTATGCACATCTCTGACAAGAGTAGTTTTCGGCTTCCTCGCGAGTTGAAGTGTCTTGGCATCTTCGATAGCGGCTTCGGCCGGCACCGACCGTGCGTCATCCAGGCCAAAGATGTCGGACATCAACCATCTGTCAACCCGGCCGTACTTTACAAATGGAACCTCTTCCAAAACCACGTTGTTGTCAGCCAGGTGGAGATGATGCAGTGAATCAGATTGGTCATTGAAAACCGTCTCTGCGGATGCAAGAACGAGGGGTGAATGGGTGGCAATATGCAGTTGAGGATTCACATCTTTCGAGAGAGCGCTCACGACGTTCATTAGTGCGGGCACGATTGTGCGTTGCCAGCGTGGATGTAAGTGGGCTTCAACTTCGTCGACCATCAAGACGAGACGGCGTTGTGGCTCTATTCGACTGGACTCGGCATACGCGACATGCTCATGCCACGCCCAGACGAGAACGTATGCCATCGCAATAGCCCGTTGGATTCCCGCCGAAGCAAGTACAATAGGCACATCACCATAGGACATCCGCAAGGTCGGACACTCCTGTGACTCCATTGGGAATCTATACGGGTCGCCGGGAACGATAGGCACGTCACTCGGGGGAGACAACTCAGCAAGTGCCGACGTGAGAGCCTGGTATTGGCGCGCGTAGCGTTCGCCGCCGATCTGCCACGTAATCCAATCACTCTTCAAGCCGTTGCATAGTGTTTGCTCACGCTGTGTAATGCCAGTCCTTCGGAGTCCCGTCCAGACATCGTGCGGCTTCAGCACGATTTGCGATACGTGGTCAATGCCGGTGTCCTTTCCAAACTGAAGCCTGACCGGGTCCCAGATCCCGAATGATCCATCATATCTCGCATAGATAACGAGCCCAGAAACAGCTTCTCGTTTCTTTGGTGATATTGACCATGTGTGCTTGAGCCAATCGTATTTTGCGGTGAGTTCTTGCGTACGGCGAGCACCCGTGCTTACCCTAAACGCAATTCGTGGCTTCGTCTTCGCCACAAGACTGCGTGGAAGTGCCGGATAGTCACCACACCATTCGTCCGTCAGCGCCCACCAGATCAATTCCAGAAGAAACGTCTTGCCAAGACTGTTGTCGCCAGTCACCAGATTCAGACGTTCTGCTGGATCGTACGTGAAGTGTGTAGCCGGCCCGATACATCTTATGTCAAGATGCCGTAGCAATGCACCTCCGGGTGGCATCACACCGGGGGGCCACCCTATCAACTCTAGCAATTCGGTCTTCGAAACAGGGGTAGTCCTTAGCGAATTGGGCTTGGCAGGGACCTTTGTACAGACGAGGCTTTGCTTCTCTTCAGTGGAGATGAAAAACTCGCGGAATAGTCGGTTGACGATATCCCGTTTCGTTGTCTTCGCCGGCCAACACTCGTCACGATACAGCCATACGGCAAGATCAAATGCGGGTATGAGGTCAGAGCCGAGATGGCGTTTGAGTGTCTGAGTGTAGCCTTCACTCCAGCCCCATTGAGAGGTTCCTTTATTGTGGATAAACGCGTCTCCGAAAGTATCAGTACAAATCCGCTGAAGCCCGGAACTGCCGTAATCGGAACGCAGCCATCTTGCATCCTTTCCCTTTGAGCTTGCGAACGGGCTGTAGAATCCGTCATAGCGTTCGGAAGGCCGGAAATGCTCCTGTAGCATGTCCTTACAAACACGGGTTTGTTGGATGGTAGTCGTGGTTCCTACGGGGAGTTGCTGCCTCTTGAAGGCAAGAAAGGCTGTGCCGAAAAACGGATGCAACGATTCCAAGCGAAGCATGGATGCTTCAAGCTGTTCAATGGCAATGAACATCTTTATGAATTCCACTTCTCGTCATGTAACATTTCGACGGCATACTCACAGAACTTCCGATTCAAATCTATTCCGACTGATGCTCGTCCCATACTTGCCGCCACGCGAAGTACTGTTCCCGTGCCGACAAATGGATCAAGGACTTCGCCGCCTGCTGGGCATCCCGTCGCAAGACATTTTTCAACTAGACGGTCGGGGAAAGCTGCGGAATGGAGGCCGTTGCTGGCTAACGGTCGATCTGAAATGAGCCAAACGTCTTCATCATCACCCAGGCCCTCACGATCAAACCGATACCGAGGCGTCTTGGCAAACAGAAACACTGTTTCGTACGTTCTCCAGGGTCGATCTTTGGCCGTTGGTTCAGGAAGGGCCTTCTCTCTCATCCAGACGATGGGTGATCGGAGAGCCCAGCCCCGGTCAATCATTTCAAGTGCAACTCTCCACGGTATTCCAATCACCGTTTTGCGTGGTACACCCAACCCACTCGCATCTACGGCACGGAGTCCGAATCGTCGCGCTTTGTTCTTCGGATCTCTGCCGTGCGGCTTCCCTTTGGCAGAATAGTACGTATCACCCAGATTCAGAAACAAGCAGCCATTGTCGGCTAGCACTCGCTTCACTCCGTCCATTGCGTCGGCGATTGCAGAGACGTATCCTTTGATCGTCGGTTCTTGGCCAATTTGCCCATCCACATCGTAATCGCGTTGCCAGTAGTATGGCGGTGAAGTGACAATGCACGAGAATCGTTTCTCAACAAACGACGATAACGCTGCGTTCACGTCCCCACAATGCACTTCCCATGGAACCTGCTTCGATGTGTGCCCGCGCCATTCATGGAGGCCACGCACAGGCGAGGGTCGATGCAGAGCAGCCCCGTTGCTGTTTGCAGAGGTTGTGCGTCGTCCACTTTGGCTGGAAGTTTGTTGCTTACGGCCTGATGATGTCGTCGCCCTTTTAGTCTTCCTTGCCACTTTCTTTGCCACCGGCTCCCTCCAAAGTAACTGTAGTTCTTGCTTGTCGCACTCGCGAGAAGCCAAAATTGCGTTTCAACAGCCAACTCCCCGCAGACTACCATTGTGCTCCGAAAGTGTCGATCCAGGCTGGTAGCGCCGCGATTGTATCACGCTACCCCCCGCGTGTCTATCGTGTGGGCAGCCGTTGATATCTTTCTCCCATTCACGGGTTCTGGCGTGTGATTCTCGGGGGGATGATTGGCGAAGGCCCTTGATCGAAGCTTGTTGCCGTCTCTGTGTTAAGGGCCTGTTTGTCGAGGCAGTGCGGCTGGATTAGGAAATGTGGCGACAACCGTCCCGGCAAAGGCTGCGGGAAGAAGTGGCGTGGTTGGCACCCCGTCGAATTCCTTGGTTCTTGGCGGGCTTGTCCGAGCGGCAGGTTCTGGGTAAACTGTTTGGTTTGGCAATAGCTGCCTCCGGAGATGGTGTTTTTCTTGCCCTGAAGCTCAGTTCCGCCCGACCTTAGCGGTATTGATCGGGCTGGGAGAGGTTAATGCTTGGGGGCATTTGACGCAAACCGTTGCAGGAACAGAACTTGCCAGCGTAGCTTCAATTGGCAGAGCACCGCATTCGTAATGCGGACGTTGTGGGTTCGAGTCCCACCGCTGGCTCTGAAATGCCCGTCCTATCGGCTCGTTGGCAGGGAAGTTACCTGCCGGCGAGCATCGGTATACCGTGGGGTGGTTTTTTTTGGAGTCCTATCTTACACGCTGCACGGTCGAAAACCGCGGTCCCGTCTATTTTGTAATAGCGGTAAAATCGCGGTTTATGGGCGTGCGTGATATAGCCGCGGTCACGGCCGCTTGGGGAGATGTCGCTAATGGCGCAAGGTCTCGATTTCGACTTGAAACAACTGGTGTTGTTCAACGGCACGTTCGGCCCGCGAGAGATTAAACAACTGGCCGATGCGATCGCCGCCGATCCGGCCAATTTTCTGCTTCTGCGCGAGGCAGTTGCCGAATTGGAAAGCAAGGAAGACCAAAGCCCGGCCAGTATGGTCCGGCTGGGTGTCTGCTTGAACTTGCTGGGGAAGTACCGGCTGGCCGTGAAAGCCCTCCAAAAGGGGGATGGCGGAGCGTTGGCTCATTTCTACCTGGCAAAGTCGCACTTCGCCTTGGAAGAATACGACGCCGCACAGCAGAGCTATACAGCGGCCACCCAGGCTGGCTATAACTCCGACGAGTGTGCCATCGGTCGGGCCGAAGCGCAGCGCTATGCGGGAGCCCTCGACACTGCACTGGCCACCTTGGACGATCTCTCCGGCGCGGTCGAGCAGACGGCCGAATACCTCCACCAGCGTGGCGCTACGGTGGCGGCGTTGGGTGGGAATCCGAACGAAGTCGTGGCGCTGTGCGAGCGGGCGGTAGAGGCCGACGGCGAGCACTGTGGCGCCCTGTTCGGATTGGCCATGGAAAACGATCGCCGTGGCAACGACGAAACCGCCCTGGACTTGTACAAGCGGGCGGCCTTACGGTTTCCGCCCCACGTCGGATCGCTCATGAACCTGGGCATACTCTACGAGGATCGGGGACAGTACGACCAGGCGGTGCAATGCTTCCAACGCGTGCTGAACGCCTTCCCCGGGAACGGCCGCGCTCGCTTGTTCCTCAAGGATGCCCAGGCCTCCAGCGACATGTACTACGACGAGGATGCCCGCCGCCGCCGCGACCGAATGTCCCAGGTGCTTAGCATTCCGGTTACGGACTTCGAGCTGTCGGTTCGCAGTCGCAATTGCCTGCAGAAGATGGGTATCATGACGCTGGGCGACCTCTGCCGCTGTAGCGAGCAGGAATTGCTCGCAAGCAAGAACTTCGGTGAGACGAGCCTGGTCGAAATCCGAGAGATGCTCTCGTCCAAGGGGCTAAATCTCGGCCAGTACGCGACCGAAAAACCCGTCCTCGACGTCTTCGAACCCGAATCGCTCAGTGCCGACGAACAGGCCATGCTGGCGCGGCCGGTGGCCGACTTGAACCTTTCGGTCCGGGCTCGAAAGTGCATGATCCGGCTGGGAATCAATACCATCGGCGACCTGCTCCGCCGGACCGGCGACGACCTGCTGGAGTGCAAGAACTTCGGCGTTACCAGCCTCAATGAGGTCCGCGAGAAACTGACCGTTCACGCGCTGACGCTTCGTGGCGACTGAGTGGGATTATACTGCACGCGGCCATGGATTGCGGTTCTTGCGACGTGGTGGGAAGGAGTTATCAGTAGTCAGTTATCAGTAGTCAGTGATTGGAAACAGCGGTTCTTGCGAGTATTTGGACTGATAACTGAAAACTGATAACTGACAGCCGATCATGAGCCCTGCCGGTTTCTCATTCCAACTCCGTCACGTCGACGCCGCTTCCAACGCCCGACTGAGCACCTTCCATACGCCACACGGGCCGGTCGACATGCCGGCCTTTATGCCGGTGGGAACCGTGGGGACGGTGAAGGGGCTGGAAATCGGGTCGGTCCGGGCCGCCGGGGTACAAATGGTGCTGGCCAATACCTATCACTTGGCCCTGAGGCCGGGCGAGAAGGTGGTCGAGAGCCTGGGCGGGCTGCACGCATTCATGGGCTGGGACGGCCCGATCCTTACCGATAGCGGCGGCTTCCAACTCTTCAGCCTGGCAAAAATGACCAAGGTGACCGAGCAAGGGGCCCTCTTCCGATCTCACATCGACGGCCGGCTGCTGGAGCTGTCGCCGGAACGGGCGGTCGAGATCCAAGAGGAACTCGGCAGCGACGTGGCCATGGTGCTCGATCACGTGATCGCCCTGCCAAACGATCCGCCCACGGTTCAAGACGCCGCCGAACGAACCATCCGCTGGGCCAAGCGGTGCCAGCAGGCATCCACCCGAAAGGAACAGGCACTGTTCGCCATTATCCAAGGTGGGCTAGATGCTCGCTTGCGGGTCGAGTCGGCCGAGAAACTGGCCGAGTTGGGGCTGCCGGGTTACGCAATCGGTGGCTTGAGCGTCGGCGAGGAGCCGGCCGAGATGCTGCGGATCATCGAGGCGACCACGCCTGCCATGCCCGCCGATCGGCCACGCTACCTGATGGGCGTTGGCCGGCCGGAGGATCTTTTGGAGGCCATCCATCGAGGGATCGACCTGTTCGATTGCGTCATGCCCACCCGAAACGGCCGCAACGCCATGGCTTTCACCGACCGGGGTACGATTCGCCTGCGAAACGCCAAGTTTGCGCGAGACGACCAGCCCCTGGAGCGGGGATGCCACTGCCCCGCCTGTCGTCGTAGCCGGGGTTACATCCGTCATCTGTTCATGGCCGGCGAGATGCTGGGCCCGATCCTGCTGTCGATCCACAATATCACCTACTACCAGCGCATTTTGGCCGACGCCCGAGCCGCCATCGCCGACGACCGGTTCAACGCATACCGGCGTCAGAAGCTACAAGGCTGGGGCAAGGTGGGCATCTAATATAAAGCCGCGACCGTTGGTCGCGCCCTATTTGTAGCTGAATTCGCAAGAATTCAGCCCGTGTTCACGCCGATCCGAATTCTTGCGAATTCGGCTACATGTCGCGGCCTTATGGCGACCGCCCCACCTCCTCTTGTCCGTTGGCAGGCAAGAGTTTAAGATGATGGGCTACGATGAGGTGGCCTTGGTTTGGCCTGCGCCGGTGGCGGGGCCGTTCCGGCGTGGACTGCCCGAGCACTACTCCCTCACCTGAAAGTCAGAGGATCGCCGTGGAAAGCAACTTGTGGACAGGCCTGGTACTTCTGGCCCAGGAGGGTGGTGCGGCGGGGGGTGGCGGATCGACGATGATGATCCAAATCCTCACGCTCTGGCTGCCAATCGGCTTCCTGTTTTACTTTTTCCTGATCCGCCCGCAGCGGCAGGAACAGAGCAAGCGGAAGGCAATGCTCGGCGCGCTGAAGAAGAACGACCGCGTAATAACCAGCGGCGGTATTTACGGCGTGGTTACCAACGTGCATCGCGAGGCCGACGAAGTGACCGTCAAGGTTGACGAGGCCACCAACACGAAACTGCGCGTGACGCTCGGGTCGGTTACCCGCGTGTTGGGCGCCGAATCGTCGGGTGAGCAGTCGTCGAAGTAAGTTGAACCAATTGAACGCCCGGCGCTGCCCGGGTGGCCCAAATATCGCGCACGGTCGGCAACCACGAATCCGAGCCGTGCAGCGCGTATCCGAAAAGTTAGGAACGAATGCCCATGCCATGGTACGTAATGTTGCTGATAGTGTTGGCCGTGATGACGGTGCCGTTCTTCCTGGGTGGCTACCTGGCACGCAGGCTGAAAATGCCCGACCACGGCTGGAGGATCGGCGTGATATTGTGGGCCTTGGCCGCGGGGTCGGTTGTCACCGTGATGGGGTGGCCGCCACACCTGGGTATCGACCTTAGCGGCGGCGTGATACTCGTCTACGAAGTCGACCAGGAGAAGAAGGACAAGGCGTTCGACAAGAGTCAGATGGAGAAGCTGATCGCCGCGGTCAGTCGGCGGGTGAATCCGGGTGGGGTGAAAGAGGTTACCATTCGCGAGTACGGCGTCGAGCAGATCGAGATTATCGTGCCCGAGGCCGACGAAGCCGAGCTAAAGCGGCTGAAGAAAATCGTCAGCAGCGTCGGCACCTTGGAGTTTCGTATCCTGGCCAACAATCGCGATCACAAATCGCTGATCGAGCGGGCCGAGCAGGAGCCGGGCAAGCAGATCAAGGATTCGTCGGACAAAGTGCTGGCCTGGTGGGTGCCGGTGCAGTTGGGGGAAGAGAAGAGCTTCGATACCTACACGGAAATCGCCAAACGCATGGGGAAGATCCGCGGCAAGGAAATGCTCGAAGTGTTGGTCGTCAAGGATTCATTCGACGTCAACGGCGGCTACCTCGAGCGGGCTTTGCCCGACGTCGACCGCCGCGGCCGGCCCTGTGTCACGTTCATTTTCAACTCGGATGGTGGGCAGTTGTTCGGCGGCCTGACCGGGAACAATCTGCCCGACGAAGTCCAGAAGGATTTCACGCGAAAACTGGGAATCATACTCGACGGTTTCCTCTACTCGGCGCCTTCGATTCAGAGCACGATTCACGACCGGGGCGAAATAACGGGCGACTTTACCCAGGACGAGGTCAAGAGTCTGGTCGGCGTGCTCAATGCCGGCGCGCTACCCACCGCGCTTAGCCAGGACCCGATCAGCGAGATGCTTACCGGACCCACCTTGGGTCGCGACACGATCAAGCGAGGCAAGTACGCCATGCTCGCCTCGATGATTATCGTGCTGCTCTTCATGCTCGTCTACTACCGTTTCGCCGGCATTGTGGCCAGCGGGGCCTTGCTGATGAATCTGGTGTTGATCCTTGGCGTTATGATCTCGATCAACGCCGCCTTCACCTTGCCGGGCCTTGCCGGGTTGGTGCTTACGGTCGGTATGGCCGTCGACGCCAACGTCTTGGTCTTCGAGCGCATCCGCGAAGAACTGGATCGAGGGGCCGCCCTGAGAATGGCGATTCGCAACGGGTTCGCTCGGGCAACAACCACCATCGTCGACGCCAACCTGACCACGCTGATTGTGGCCACCGTGCTGTACGTCATCGGGCACGACCAGATCAAGGGCTTTGCCGTCATCTTGTGGCTGGGCGTGGTGTTGAGCATGTTCACGGCCATCTTTTGTTCCCGCGTGGTGTTCGATATCGCCGAGCGACGGCGCTGGATCACCGAACTGCACATGATGCGGATCCTGGGGCGGACGAAGATCGATTTCCTCGGCATGCGATACGTGGCCGCGGTAGTGTCGATTGCCGTAATCGTGATCGGCATGGCCGGCGTGGTAGCCCGGGGCAAGGGCTTGCTCGATATCGACTTCACCGGCGGCGTCTCGGTCGAGGTGCTCTTCGACCGGCCGCAAGATGTCAAACAAGTCCGAGACGCCCTCGGTGACATGCCGGATTTGATGGTCAGCGACTCGCAGCGTGGAGGTGAACAGTCGGGCTTGCGGTTTGTGATCAATACGTCCCTGGAGGACGAACGCGACCCGAACACCAAGAAGGTCACCAAACCCGCGGTCAACATTGTTGAAGAACATCTCCAGGAGGTCTTTGTCGACAAGGATACGAAGGAGTCCTTGCTGGCTCACAATACGCTTACCGTGAGCGGCTTGGGGACGATTGTGCCGGGTGAGAAGAAGCCGGCGAAGAAGGACGAGAAGCCGGCCGAGAAGCCGAGCGAGAAGGACCAAACTCGCGCCGACCTGCCGCCCGACTGGCAACTGGCTTCGGCCGATTCGGCGTCGATTCTGCTAGCCCAGGCCGAAAAGGCGGCGCCTTCGGCCGACGCAACCAAGAAGGCGCCTGAAGCACCGCCCGCCAAGCCGGAGCCCGCCAAGCAGCCGGAGAAAAAGCCGGTCGAGGCGAAGCCCAAGGAAGCGCCCGCCACGAAAGCGCCTGCTGGAAAAGCGCCTGCCGAGAAGCCGGCCAAGGCGACGCAAGAGAAGCCCAAGGAAGCGCCGGCGGAGAAGCCCGTTGAAGCACCCAAGGAAGCACCGGCCGAGAAACCGGTGAAGCCCTCGCCAGCCAAGCCGGACCAGGCGCCTGCCGAGGAGAAGCAAGAAGAAAAGGAAACGCCCAAGGCAAGCGGCGACCCGTTCTTGGGCGGGACCGTCGCGGAGTTGAGCTTCTCGCAGGCGGTCGACCACGATTCGCTGTACGATATGTTTAAGGAAGAGTTCGAGTCCGCTTCGGTAAGCAAGGAGGTTGCCTTCGAGCTATCCAACCCGGACTACGCGGAGGGTAAAGGCGAGTCGTACGGCAATTGGACCGTGAAGATTCTGTTGCCGGCGGACAAGGCGGGGAAACTGTTCGATTCGATCGGACGGCGGCTTGCCGACACGCCGTTCTTCCCCTCTTCCAACTCGATCGGCGGCAGGGTGGCCGGCAGCACGCAGGTCCAGGCGATCTACGCCTTGCTGGCCAGCTTGCTGTTTATCGTGGGTTATATTTGGATTCGATTTCAGCGCGTGATGTTCGGTCTGGCGGCGGTGGTTGCCCTAGTGCATGACGTGCTGATTACCTTGGGTATGATCGCCTTGAGCTTCTATGTGGCGCCATACCTGGGCGTCCTGCTGATCGACCCCTTCAAAATCAGCCTCGCCGTGCTGGCTGCCTTCCTGACGATCATCGGCTATTCGTTGAACGATACGATTGTCGTCTTCGACCGGATTCGCGAGGTTCGCGGCAAGGCGCCGCATTTGACGGGCGACATGATCAACTCCAGCATCAACCAGACGCTCAGCCGAACGTTGCTCACCTCGCTGACAACGTTGCTGGTGGTGGTGGTGTTGTACGTGGCCGGCGGTCAGGCGATTCACGCCTTCGCGTTTTCGCTGGTGGTGGGCGTGGTCGTGGGTACGTACAGTTCGGTCTTCGTGGCCTCGCCCGTCCTGTTCTGGATGAGCCGCCCCGCCCGACCCAAGACTGCCGGCCAGGGAGCATCGGCCAAGACGGCAAAGTCGGGAGTATCGGCCGATAAGTACGCCCCGCGAACGAAGCGGGGCGAGTAAGGCCTAATGACCCTTGCATAGTCAATGATCGAGGGCGAAGCCCGGTTCCCTGGCGGAACCCCCTTGATTCGCGCATTGACTATGCAAAGATCAATAAGGAGTCTCTCGCGAGGTTCAGCCGACCGCCGCTTGTTTGTTCACGGCGGCCAAGTCCGCCGGCCGTCAATCGGCACGATCCGAATCTTCGTCGGAATTGCGGTCTCTTTCCCACGCCTCAAGGTCGCCACCGGAGTCCGGCCGAATCATCGCCAGACTCGGCAAGAGCGTACCGGCTGCTCGTCAATGGCCGCGAGTTTTGGCCGCTTGACTGATAATGAGCCGGCACGGGCCCCGATAGTCAAAAGGGAGATGCAATCATCTGATTGTATTCGAGGAGTAGAGTACGGTGTACTACCAACCTCAAACATCGTTAAGTTTTTGACAGAGTTCAGCGACCAACGGGAGCGGGTTCTTGCCTGGGTGCGGTAGCACCGGTTTGGTTGGCGGCCCTGCCGCCCTGCGGGATAAGGTGGCGGTAATGGATCGAGGGTTGAAGATTGCGCTGGCCTCGGCGGTGTTGTTGGGTGGCATGGCGATGGCGTTGATGTTCCGCGGCCAGTCTACCGGCACGGCCGACTCCTCCCGATCCGCGCAGCGCCAAGTGAGGCTGGAGAAATTGGAGTTGCCACTGGCGGGCCGCCGTTCGGCTACCTACCCGGCCCGAACCGACAACCGCTCGAGCAGCACGCCACGCGCGAGTGATTCCCGACCCGCCGCAACCATTCTGACCCCGTTGGCTCCCAGTGAACCACCGCCGGTTCTCGCCCGAGACTATCCCCGTTCTCCCGACAGTTCCCGCTGGGGCACTCCGATCGGTTTTGGGCTCCCCAGAGCCAACTCCGGCCGTGCCTTGCAGCGCACGCACCGCCTGGAGGACGGCGATACGCTTGAAGATCTGGCCGAGCACTACCTGGGCGATGCCGATCGGGCGATGGAGATCCACGAGGCTAACCGGAACGTTCTGTCGAGTCCGGAAGTCCTGCCGATCGGCGTGGAAATTAAGATACCGCCGCGCCAACGTCCCGTCGCCGCGCCGCTGCCGCCCAAGCGATTACTTGTGCCGATTGAATCCGTGCCGATCAACTCCGGCTCGCGGTAGTCCGAATCAGTTCTTCTTCCGGCTCTTCCAGGGGTAAGGCTGGTCGACCAGACAGCGTTGGATGAACTGGGCGATGTAGAGTTCCAGATTCAGCCCCTTGACCCCGAGCATCTT